>JAUMWZ010000031.1 GCA_030529405.1 Bacteroides sp.
ATTCCTCGTTCGGTATTCTCTCATCTTGTGGGTAGCGACCAAGCAGATTTTGACGCCTTTACACTTCAACAGATAGATACATTCACCACTGTTGCCAACAAAATGCAAGATGCTTTCCCGCACAAGATATTAAAACACATCTGCAACACAGCTGGAATTAAGAGGTTCCCTCAAGCTCAAATGGATATGGTTAGATTGGGAATAGGACTTTATGGTATTGATCCTGAGAGCAACAAGATTATAAACAACGTCAGCACCCTAAAGACTACCATTATGCAGATACACCACATAGAGAAAGAACAAACTGTTGGTTACAGCAGAATGGGAAAACTTGAAAGAACAAGCGTAATAGCTGCCATTCCGATAGGATATGCCGACGGACTTGACAGAAGACTTGGCAGGGGCAACGCATATTGTCTTGTAAACGGAAAGAAAGCCAATTACGTGGGAAATATATGTATGGACGTATGTATGATAGACGTTACCGATATTGAATGTAACGTTGGCGACCAAGTAGTTATATTTGGAGATGACCTGCCTGTAACAATACTTTCAGACAAACTTGAAACCATTCCTTACGAAATTCTTACAAGCATATCGTCGAGAGTGAAAAGGGTGTACTATCAAGATTAAAACAACTAGCTGGCGGTATAAAGACTGCTGATCTATGGATATAAAAAGTCCTATTTCTAAACTGTATAGAAATAGGACTTTAATTGTATATAACTGATATGCAAACTATATATGGTTTGTTTATTAACTGATAACAGTTTGCAAACACATTAAAATCAATTATATGTAGTTCACTTCTGGAGTGATTTGTATTCCGAACTTATCTGCAACAGATTTCTGCACTTCTTTTGCAATAGCTATAATATCACTGCTCGTTGCCCCACCTGTATTGATGATAACAAGTGCTTGCTTATGATATACAGCAGCCTTACCTAGCGATTTACCTTTCCAGCCACACTGTTCAATAAGCCAACCAGCGGGAACCTTAATCTTATCGTCGCTAACCTTATAATGTGGTGCGTCAGGATATGATTTCTGTATCTCGTTGAACACACTAACATCAACTATCGGGTTCATAAAGAAGCTGCCGGCATTACCCACTTCTTTGTAGTCGGGAAGTTTCTCTTGACGTATATCAATAATGGCTTTACGCAACAGCTGAAGTGATAACACTCCGCCCAGTTCCTGAAGTTTGTTTTTTATCGCTCCGTATTCAATATTATACTTTTCTTTCTTGCCTAGGCGAAAAACAACATAAGTAACAAACAAATTTTTATTCTCTGCCTGCTTGAAGATGCTGTATCGGTAAGAATATCCGCATTCACTGTTTGCAAACACACGCTCTTTACCTTCTATGCTGATGGTCTCTACCCTGTCTATAATATCGCATACCTCTACGCCATAAGCACCTATATTCTGAACGGCGCTTGCACCCACTTCGCCTGGTATGAGCGATAGATTTTCTGCACCATACCAACCGTTTTCAACACAAATTTCTACAAACTTATCCCACAATAAGCCTCCCCCTACTCTAACCTCTACACATTCTTCTGTTTGGTTAAGAACCTCTACGGTGTCTATCTTAGAGTGTATTATAGTGCCTTCATAATCTTTTGTAAACAGAAGATTACTGCCCTCGCCAATATGTAAGTAAGGTGTTGTTATGTTTTTTTCTTCAATATGACGTTTAAGCTCAATAACACTGCCGTATTCAATGAAGTGTTTGGTTTTTACATCTAATTTGAAAGTATTGTGTGGTAATAGGGAATACATTATAGAAATATGGTGTTTTGATGAAGGTTAAATACTCGTTTCTTCGTACTTATAGAGAGTCCAATGTCCTTTCTCTTTCTTGAAGAACAATATAGTGGAATATCCGTTGGCAAGACCTTTTATCACAACAACCTTTTTGTTTGATTTCAGGTTGTTAGAATAGTCTATATAAGCCAACTTCTGACTACAATACTGAGGTTTAACCACATTCCACTGCTCAAGATTTATCTTTTCTTCTAATATTTCAAAATCATTGTCAGGGTCTGTATGCACGTATATTATATGCGATTTGAGCCTTTCTGTTTGGAAAACAGTGTCTGTAACAAACTTAAACAAGAAGTTCTCAAACACATCTACATCTGAGCTTACCTCCTCCTCTAATATGTTTTTAAGCCTCCATGTATTTTTGTTTTTAGAGAAAAGATAGCTCTTTAGGTAGCTTACGCTATTGTCTGCTAGTTTAATCTTTATCTCGTTCAGAGTGCTGTCACTAGCCAAATCAATGTCGTCTTCTTTATCGAATATCACGGAGTAATATTCTTCATTGGCAAAGCTATCATTATGCTTCCAATTTTCTTTAGCAATATAGATGCTGTCTCCACTTGATTTATATACTTTTAGTGGAAACATCACCCTTCTAAGCTGAAACTTTTTCTCCGAAACAAAGCTATACAGAAACTCCTCAAATGCTTCGTCAGTGAGACTCTCTTCTGTTGCCTCTGGAGTTTTATTATTAGTTAGCGAATCAGCTGTATATAATTCAGATTCAGATGATATATTGTTTGCATCTAAATCATTATCAGTTTGCAACTCTACTGAATTGCCTTCTTTGTTGTTGCCTTCTTCCTTACTACTCCTGCAAGAAGTGATAAGGAAGAAAGTAGCCACAACTAATAAGTAGTTTATTATTTTCATTATTTCAATTTAGCTCTTAGCTTTTCAAGCATATCGACAGTCATGCTTTCAAGATTGTATGATGGCTTCCAGCCCCATTCTTCTCTTGCACAAGTGTCATCAAGACTGTCTGGCCAACTGTCTGCAATACTTTGTTTAAGTGGGTCTATCTGATATTCCATTTCAAAATTAGGAACATGCTTTTTAATCTCATTATAGATTTCTTCTGGGTCAAAACTCATAGCAGTAACGTTGAACGCATTTCTGTGTATAAGTTTCTTTGGGTCTGCCTCCATAAGGTTTATTGCAGCATCTAAAGCATCTGGCATATACATCATATCCATATAAGTTCCTTTCTTAACAGGACAAGTGAACTTTTCGCCCTTAACAGCCGAGTAGTATATATCTACCGCATAGTCAGTTGTACCACCCCCTGGAGGTGTTACGTTAGATATAATTCCCGGAAAACGTACGGCTCTCGTGTCTACACCATATTTTGTGTGATAATAGTCGCTAAGCATTTCCGTTGTAACCTTAGATATTCCATACATTGTTCTAGGACGTTGTATTGTATCTTGTGGTGTCTTTGTGTGAGGAGTACTTTCACCAAACGAGCCAATAGAACTTGGTGTGAATACTGCACATTTATGAATACGCGCAACTTCTAACACATTCCACAAACCATCTATACCTATTTTCCATGCAAGTTGAGGTTTAGACTCTGCCACAACAGAAAGAAGTGCAGCCAAGTTGTAGATTGTGTCGATGTTGTGCTTCTTCACAACTGATTCAATCATTTCTATGTTAGTAACATCAACTACCTCTGCTGGACCGCTATCTCTTAGTTCTCCTTTTGGTTCTGCACCTGTGATATAACCTGCAACAACGTTTTCGTTACCATAGCGTTTACGTAGTTCTAATGTAAGTTCTGAACCTATTTGTCCAGTAGCTCCAATTACTAAAATGTGCTTCATTATTCCTTATTATTAAAGATTTCAAGTTTTGTTGGGCAAAGTAAATACATTTTTCAGAACTAGTCATATTTTTTTGTTGTTTATTCAGATAAAATGGTGACCTTTGCAATCAAATCTAATAACAAAACAAAGAATATGTACGGTAAAATGAAAGACTATCTTAGTCAAACACTGACTGAGATAAAAGAGGCAGGGCTTTATAAAGAAGAAAGACTTATAGAAAGCCAACAAAAAGCTTCAATAACAGTGAAGGGAAAAGAAGTGTTAAACTTCTGTGCAAACAACTATTTAGGTCTATCTAATCACCCTAGATTGATTAAAGCATCTAAAGAGATGATGGACAAACGTGGATATGGAATGTCGTCTGTTCGCTTTATTTGCGGAACACAAGACATACATAAAGACCTTGAAAAGGCTATCTCTGAATATTTCAAGACAGAAGACACTATTCTTTATGCAGCTTGTTTTGACGCCAACGGTGGTGTTTTCGAACCTTTATTTACAGAACAAGATGCAATCATTTCAGACGCACTTAACCATGCATCTATTATCGATGGTGTTCGTTTGTGTAAAGCAAAAAGATACAGATATGCTAATGCTGACATGGCAGATCTAGAAAGATGTCTTAAAGAAGCACAAGAACAAAGATTCAGAATAATAGTTACTGACGGCGTATTTTCTATGGACGGTAACGTTGCTCCTATGGATAAAATATGCGACTTGGCTGAGAAGTATGATGCTTTAGTGATGGTAGACGAGTCGCACTCTGCTGGTGTTGTGGGCGCTACTGGTAGAGGTGTTAGCGAATTATATAACACACATGGCAGAGTAGACATATACACTGGTACGTTAGGAAAAGCCTTTGGTGGAGCTCTTGGAGGTTTCACAACAGGTAGAAAAGAAATCATTGACTTGCTACGCCAACGTAGTCGCCCTTATTTATTCTCTAACTCTCTTGCTCCGGGAATTATTGGTGCGAGCATAGAAGTATTTAAGATGCTTAACGAAAGTAATGAGCTACACGACAAGTTAGTAGAAAATGTAAACTACTTTAGAGATAAGATGACGGCAGCAGGCTTTGACATCAAGCCAACTCAAAGTGCTATATGTGCAGTTATGCTTTATGATGCTAAGCTATCTCAAGTATATGCGGCAAAGATGCAAGAAGAAGGAATCTATGTAACTGGATTCTACTACCCAGTTGTTCCAAAGAACGAGGCAAGAATAAGAGTTCAAATATCTGCTGGTCATGACAGAGAACACTTAGACAAGTGTATTGCTGCGTTCATTAAAGTAGGTAAGGAATTAGGCGTATTGAAATAGGAAATAAAGTAAATACAAACTAGAAGTGAAGTAAATACAGTTTGGAAAAAGACTATATATGGTTTGAAAGAAAGCTATATACAGTTTAGAAAAAGGCTATACACTATTTCGAAAACCGCTGTACATACACTTCAAACTAACAAAAGAAAACTCCTCTTTACGGTCTTGACAAAAGACAATAAAGAGGAGTTATTTTTTACGCTAACAGCCAACTAATCTGACAGATACAACAGTCAGACAGCAAGCTAAAACTCTTTACATTCTTTATATTATCTCTATAGCTTTTACGGGCAACCACCCTATTTTTCCGTCAGATAGCTTTATCTCGCACCAGCCCGATAGTTCTTGTCCGGTAAGTGCCACCTTTGTTCCTTCGTGAAGAATAAACAGAGAGTTTCCGCTATCGTCTGGAGTGCTACGCACAGTTATGCTTGGTGCCATAATGATTGCCTTGTCTTTTGTTTCCACTTCTTTATAACGTTGATATGCAAACAGATTGAACAACACCGTAACGAATAACAAAGCAAATACAGATGCAAGAAAGGCACGCCTTAGCTTGTCTTTATTCGATATAAGATATATAGCGAAAGCGATGAGCATAAGTATAAAACTGACTATTGCTATCACTGCACTTTGGTCGTAAGAGAAGTTTGACGCAAGCGCATTAAACCAACGTACAAGAAATATTTCAGGAACAAGCAAAATCTTGTCTTTTGCCTTTGCACGAGAGATTACAAGATTGTGTTCCACATCTTTATTGCTTGGTTGCAACAAATATGCTCTTTCATAAAACAAGATTGATTTAGCCACACTGTCAAGTCTGTAATAAGCATTGCCTAGATTATAGTATATCTCTGCAGAAACTCCAAGAGAGTTTTCGCGTGCAATGTTCATAGCCTCGACGTATTCATTCTTAGCCTCAGCATATTTCTTTGCTGTATATAGCGAATCACCCTTTTGCTTATGGCTCAAAACAATCACTTCTACGTTGTCAGCTCTAGCCTCTTGCGCCAAAGCCAATAACGAGTTACACATCAAGCCAGATATGGTAAAAACAAAAAATAGTATATACTTTTTCATATTCATAATCGTGTAGTAAGTTGGTTATGGTCTACTTCTTTGGCACAAACTTATACTGTTCGATACTGCCTATAACGTCTACTGTCTTGTCATACAACTGTTCCATAGAAGTTGCACCTTCCAGAGGAGCAAAACGTTCAAACTCGCAAAGGTCGAGTATAGATATAAACTCCTTTATCACTTCATTATCAACTCCTTGTTCATGAAGTTTTTCCTCTATATTGTCTTTAGACAGTAGCGAAACCTCAATATTCAGTTTGTCACTGATATATCCCCAAAGAGCTTTCAATATTTCGTCATAGAACTTATAACGTTCCTTGTTCTTCAAATGAAGTTTAGCTTGCTTCAAACGCTTGGTAGCTATCTTGTTAGCTTGCTTATTTTTAACCTTAACTATGTCAGAGTTGGCTTGTATCTTAGCACGATATGCAAAGATGAAAACTAAGAATGCCACCACAGCCAACAGATACATATATCCATAGTATATAGAGTTGTAAAATCCATTCTCCTTATTTTGGAAGTCAAGTGTATTTACTGTACTTATAAACCGTATATCGTTATTGAGCACTTTAATATCTTCTTTGTTTGTGAAGTTAGACACACTATTTCCCGATGTACTATTTGTAGACTTGGCAATCTTTAGCGTATATCCCTTGGTTTCAATAGTCTTATAAGTTCCAGTCTTAACATCGAAGTAGCTAAACTTTATAGGTTCTATCTCATACTCGCCATAAGTTCTAGGTATTGCCAGATATTCTATCTTGCGAACTCCCTCTTCTTCCACTCCGTTTATCTTTGAGTCGGTAGTAACCTTAGGCTCATACACATCAAAACTGTCGGGGAATTTTATGGTTGGGTTAGATATCAGATTTATATTTCCTTTACCCTTTATTGTCAAAGTCACTGTTACAGACGAGTTTTCCTCTACACTTGTGTCGCTAATTTCAGCATTGGCAGAAAACTCGCCAACACCACCTATGAAGTCCAAAGGTTTGTTTTTTGTTGGCAGTTCTTTTACGTTTATAGTCAGTTTATTGGTACGTGCATTTACATCTACATCTTTCATTACACTTCCATGATAGAAGAGTTGCTCCATAGGGTCAGCATTCTTATCTACAACCCTAACTCTAAAAGGGAACAAGATAGGTTCAATTTCAATGTTGCCCGTACGTTGCGGATACATCACATATTGCTTATATATCTTTGTGAAGTAGTTCTGTCCTCTGTAATTTTCTAATGTCCACTGGCTATCGTCTTCTAACTCTATTTCTTTAGTATGAAGGTCTTTGAATTCGGGCATCTTCACTTGCTGGCGCAACGATATTCCGTTTAGCTGACGAACATATATCTTACAGTTAAAGATGAACGATTGTTGCTCGTAAACACTGTTTTTACTTACCGATGCAATGACAAATACTTCTTCCTTAGAGCTGTCTACTTTATCTTTAGGAAGTACTTTTATTGCTACAGAAGGCGACTTAACGTCCTTGCCGTCTAACTTGAATGTCAGCGGAGGAATAGTATAGTTTCCCACCTTTGTAGGTAGCAAAACGTAGGTATATGTTAGCCTATTTATCTCTTGTTCTCTACCGTTATACGAATAGAACTCCTTACTTCTCATCACAGAGGGTCCTATTAGGAAGTCAAACCCTTCTACTGTTGGAAAGTCAGACACCTCGCTAACCTTCTTATTTTCTATTGTGTAGGCTATGTTTACTTGTTGGTCTACAACCACACTGTTAGGAGCTGATACCTTTATCACGCTGTTATTGTCTGCAAAAGAAGGTATGACTACCGCCAGCAAAAGCAGTGTTGTTGCAATAGTTCTGCTAAACTTAAAAGCTATATTCATATTTCTGCTAAAAAACTTATTCATAAACTTTACCAGTCTTTTTCTGATTTTCTTTTTCGAGTGCCTTTAACCTCTTTCATCTTCTCTTTTGTGTCTTTCTCTTTCTGCAAGATGTATTGTAGCAACTGTTCTGCATTTTGCTTAGACATATTATTCTTTTGCTGTTCTTGTTGCTGTTGTTGGTCTTGATTTTGTTTCTTCTCGTCTTGCTTTTTGTCCTCTTTTTTATCCTGCTTCTTATCCTTCTGTTGGTCTTTATTGTCTTTATCGTCTTGATTTTGCTTGTTTTGTTGATTTTGCATTAAGAACTTTTGCGCCACAGCAAGATTATATCGTGTTTCGTCATCTTTAGGATTGTTCTTCAAAGAGTTTATGTATGCCTCGACAGCCTTAGCATAATCTTTCTTCATATGGTTAATAAGCCCGATATTGTGATATGCTTTTGCAAGCACAGACTTATCTTTCTCGGTCTCTACAACCTCTTTCAAATAGTTCATAGCCTCATCGCCTTTGTCTTGTGCCATAAGTGCTCTCGCTATGTTATATTTAGCCATGCTAGATGACTTGTTTACCTCTAAAGCCGAACGGTAGCTTATCTCTGCCCCTATTGTTGTACTATCTGCTAACTGCCTGTTACCCTTTCTGATATAATCTCTTTCTAACTTCTGAGATAAACCATTAACAGTTGAGATGCAAAGTAAGAACAAACTAAAAGTCAGTTGTATATATCTTAGTTTCATATTATTATTGTTTTGAAAACAGGTTGATATTCCTAAAGAAAGGATTTGTTCTATTCAAGACTGCCATTTCTGCCATAAGTAGCAAGAAGATGATAAAGGCTACGTACTGAAACTGCTCATCAAAGTCGGTATAAATCTTTGCATCAATCTCACTCTTAGTTAGCTTGTCTATCTCAGCCGATATAGCCTTGATGGCAGAATCGGTGTTATCTAATCGTGCATAAATACCCTTTCCCTCTTCGGCAATCTCTTTACACATCTCTTCATTCAATTTGCTGACTATAACATTACCATTACTGTCTTTGCGAAAATCACCAGTGTTAGCATCAACAAGTGGTCCTCCACCCGGTGTTCCTATACCAATTACAGAGAAGTGTATGTTGCGTTTCTTTGCGTTAGATATTGCCTCAGACACTTGTCCCTCATGACTTTCGCCGTCAGTCATCAATATCATTGCCTTCGAAATCTCATCGTTACCACCAAAACTGCGAGTAGCCATGTTGATAGCCTCAGATATATTTGTTCCTTGGTTATATATCAAGTTGGGGTGAACAGACTCTAAAAACATCTTGACAGAAATGAAGTCTTTTGTCATCGGTACTTGTGTGTATGCATCGCCAGCAAAGACAACAAGTCCTATCTTATTATCTTCTAACTTCTCTATTATCTTTGATATTGCCAACTTTGCTCGTTCAAGACGGCTCGGAGCAACATCTTTCACTAACATTGAGTTAGAAATATCTAGTGCAATCATTACTTCTATACCCTTTGTCTTTACTTCTTCTATGCGAGAGCCAAACTGTGGACGCGCAAGAAGTAGTGCAAACATGGCTGCAGTAAAGAGTATTATGCTGAATTTTATGTGTCTGCGAAGTGCCGACGATTCTGGCATAAGTTGCTTAACAAGCTCTTTATCGCCAAAAGCACGTATATTTTTCCTTCTTTTGTAGTATGAATAAACATATATCAAAGTCATCAGTGGCAACAAGATGAGAAGATATAAGTATTCAGGAGAACCAAATCGAAACATATTAGTTATGTATTTTTACGTTAGTAATGTATTAAGGAGTTTTTCTTAGTATTGTGTTTCTAAGTAAAAACTCTAACAAAAAGGCGGCAAGAGCTATCACAGCAAACCAAAAGAAACGTTCTTGCTTTTTGTTTACCTTCTTAACGCTGATTTTTGTCTTCTCTAGTTTGTCTATCTCTTCATAAACTTCTTTGAGGGTAGTGTTATCTGTTGCTCTGAAATATTTACCTCCTGTGAGATTAGATATTTCAGAAAGAAGTTTTTCATCAATCTCTACTGGCACTTGTATGTACTCTTTCACACCAGCATATTCTACTGGATACGGAGCTGTTCCATTAGTACCTGCACCGATGGTATATATTCTTATGCCGAAAGTTTTAGCCATTTCAGCCGCTGTTAGTGGAGAGATATCGCCCGAATTGTTAGTACCATCGGTCAGAAGGATAATAGTTTTAGACTTAGCCTTACTGTCTTTCAACCTCGACACAGCATTTGCAATCCCCATACCGATAGCAGTTCCGTCTTGAATCATACCTGCTCGTGAGTTACTTATCATAGAAAGCAGAACTCCGTGGTCTACTGTTAGCGGGCACTGTGTGAAAGCATCTCCCGAAAACAGTGTAATACCAATGTTGTCATTCTCTCTACTGCTTACGAATTGTGATGCTACATCTTTTACAGCCTCTAGTCTGTTTGGAGTCAAATCTTCTGCCAACATACTTGTAGAGATATCTACTGCCAGCATAATATCTACTCCTTCCACCTGTTGTTCTTGCCACCCGAGTGCTGACTGTGGACGTGCTAAAACTATGATGATAAAAATCATCGCAATAGTTCTGCACACAAATGGCAGATGTATGATATAGTTTTTGTATGTCTTAACGCCACTTGCATAGGCTTTTGTTGATGAAATACGTATAGACGCATTGCGTTTCTTGTGTCGCAATACATACCAAACGACGTATGGAACAACACACAACAAGAGCAACAAGTATTCTATGTTTGCAAAACTCATTTGAATAATGGTGTTTTTATGTTAGTTCAACAAGAAAATCTACTTTGAAAAGAACGAGAAATATACTTCTGACACCACCGACACACATATATATATGACGGCAGATGTAAGAATTAAGATGGAAGCGATAAGTATAGCCTTACTTCTTAGGGTACGTTTTTCTACCACAGTAATCTCTTCTGGCTCGTTTTTCAAAGCATTTTCTTCTTCAATATTCTTTGTTACATTGATAAACTCAACTGCTTTCATCAGATTGACATCGTTTTCTCTCATCTCAGGGTAATATTTGGCAAACTTCACAAGGTCTGATGTTTGCAACAAATCTCTAAGCTCGTTTATTGCAGTCTTGTCATCGCTCCTTCTTAGTTCGTCAATAATCTCTGCCGAGGTCATCTCTTGCGCATTGAAGCCAAATCTATCTTTTATGTATTCTCTGATTATATCTGTCAGTTCAGTATAGTATTTCTTTACATCACTGTCTTTGTCGAGTGTTTTCTCTTTCTTTATTCGTTCAATCTCTTGCATAGCCAATGTGTGGGCAGGCAGTTTTTTCTCTACCTTCACTTTACGAATAATTGGCTTGTTGTCAAGCAGTCTTATGATGAAGAATGTTATCAACCCGATGAAAGGTAACAACAACAGGGTCATAATTATTTCTTTAATCCAGTCTTTCCAAAGAAAAGGTGGCGAAAGAACATCTTTAGCTCCGAAGATGTTGTTTAAGTCTTCTTCCGTCAGAGGTATAGTGTTTACCTTCAAGGCTAATGGGTTAGACTTGTATGCAATAGTGTCTACCATAACTTCAATAGGCGGTATTCTGTAGAGTGCAGAATCGAATGAAGTAATAATATAATCCCTGCTTAGAGTCATCTTTTTACCCTCGTTTACAAACAATGTATCGTTTGCAGATTGACTCAATACAGTTACGCCCTTAACTATACTGTCTTGAAAAGTTGGTAATATAGCGTTTAGATTGGCATCAAGAGTAACCTTCAAATTGAGTACAGTCTGCTCGCCAATCATTATTTCTAATGTGTCGATTTTAGCCTCTACAATCACGTTCTGTCCAAACGATTTTATCGGCATCAGCACTGCTATAAGCAATAATAATATGTACTTCTTCATTCTTTCTTCTAATTTCTTTTAGCAAACAGATTCATTAAAGACTTGACGTAGTCGTAATCTGTTCTGATAGACACATAGTCTACATTGCTGTTTACAAATACTTCATTCAGTTTGGCACTGTTGTCTTTCCACCACTTGGCATGAGTGTTTCTCACCCTGCTACTAGAAGTGTCAAGCCATATTTCGTCTTCTGTTTCTGCATCTTTTACCTTTATCAGCCCCACATTTGGCATTTCTTCAAGACGCTTGTCATACACTTGCAAGCCCATGATGTCGTGCTTTTTGTTTGCAATAATCATAGCCCTGCTAAAGTCTTTATCATCAATAAAGTCTGAAATGACAAAGGCTGTGCATTTGCGTTTTATAGCATTTGTCAGATATTCAAGAGCTTGCGAGATGTCAGTCTTACGGCTTTGTGGTTTGAAGTTTATAAGCTCTCTGATGATGTGCAGAATATGTTTCTTCCCTTTCTTAGGTGGTATGAACTTCTCTACTCTATCAGAGAAAAACAAAACTCCTATCTTGTCGTTGTTTTGTGTGGCAGAAAAAGACAGTGTTGCAGCTATCTCCGTTACCATATCTTTCTTAAACTGACCGGCAGTACCGAAGTCTAAGCTGGAAGAAACATCAATAAGCAATATCACAGTGAGCTCTCTTTCTTCCTCAAACACCTTTATATACGGCTTGTTAAACCTAGCCGTGACGTTCCAGTCAATATCTCTGACGTCGTCGCCATACTGATATTCTCTCACTTCTGAGAAAGACATACCTCTTCCCTTAAAAGCAGAGTGATACTGACCTGCAAAGATATTAGACGACAAGCCACGTGTCTTTATCTCTATCTGACGTACTTTTTTTATTAAATCTACGGCTTCCATACAGTTGTTACGATTATGAACTTATAATGTATAGCCCATAGTATGGACTAAGGCACTTCTACGTTGTTGAGGATTGTGCTTACTATTTCGTCAGCAGTCATATCGTTTGCTTCTGCTTCGTAAGTAAGACCTATGCGGTGGCGAAGTACTGTGTGTGCCACAGCTCTCACGTCTTCTGGAATAACATATCCACGGCGTTTGATGAACGCATAAGCTCTTGCAGCCAAAGCCAAGTTGATTGAAGCACGTGGTGAACAACCAAATCCAATCATATCTTTAAGTTCTTTAATAGAATACTTCTCTGGATAGCGAGTTGCAAATACTATGTCAAGTATGTATTTCTCTATTTTCTCGTCAATATAAACTTGTCTAACAACCTTTCGAGCCTCCATAATTTGCTCAGGAGTGATTATTGGCTTAACCTCTGTTCTATCTCCGTTTATGTTTTGACGGATAATCATTCTTTCTTCTTCAATCTTTGGATAGTCCACAACTACCTTCA
>JAUMWZ010000032.1 GCA_030529405.1 Bacteroides sp.
ACTGAGAGTAGGCGACATCTTGTGTAACTTTGAAGAAAAATACAAGATAGCTAAGGCAAAACACGAAGCTACCTTGAAAGGAATGGGATATAAGTACGATATTTCTGAAATTGAACAAGAGTGGATAAAGGGAATTGAGTATCTTAAAGACTTCAAGCTAATAGACAGTGAACACGAAATAAACGACTATCTGAAGTCAGGAAAGAGCATTTTGTGTGAAGGCGCACAAGGAACGATGCTTGATATAGACTTCGGTTCGTACCCTTTTGTTACATCTTCAAACACAGTTTGTGCGGGTGCATGCACCGGATTAGGCATTGCTCCAAACAAAATTGGCGATGTTTACGGCATATTCAAAGCATACTGCACACGTGTAGGAGCAGGACCTTTCCCAACAGAACTATTTGACGAAACGGGAGATAAAATGTGTACTATCGGACACGAGTTTGGTTCTGTAACAGGAAGAAAGAGAAGATGCGGTTGGATAGACCTTGTTGCACTAAAATATGCTATAATGGTAAACGGAGTTACAAAACTAATCATGATGAAAAGTGACGTACTTGACACGTTTGATACTATTAAAGTATGTGTAGGTTATATATCAAATGGAAAAGAAATAAACTACTTCCCTTACGACATTGAGGAGAATTTAGAACCAGTTTATAGAGAGTTGAAAGGTTGGAAAACAGACATGACAAAGATGACTAAAGAAGAACAATTCCCAACTGAATTCAAAGAATATATCAACTTCTTAGAAAAAGAATTGGAAGTAAAGATTGCTATCGTGTCAGTAGGTCCAGACAGAGAGCAAACCATAATTAGAGGATAAGATAATATAGATTAGCTTATGGCTAATTCCTCTAAACTATGAATATAAGAAAGACACAACAAACAAATAAAGAGTAATGAAAAAGATAGCTATACTAATCATAGCTGTTGTCACAATAATGAGCAACAGTCTTTTTGCACAAGAGAATTATGTTCCTACACCAGAGAACTTGAAAAACAGAAAAGAATTTCAAGACGATAAGTTTGGCATATTTATTCACTGGGGAGTATATTCCATGCTTGCAACAGGAGAATGGACTATGACAAACAATAATATAGACCATAAGGAATATGCAAAGTTAGCATCTGCTTTCTATCCTATATTGTTTGACGCAGATAGCTGGGTTAAGAGCATAAAAGAGTCTGGAGCAAAATACATTTGTTTTACCACAAGACATCACGATAGCTTTTCTATGTTCGACACTAAAGAGTCTGACTATAATATTGTAAAAGCAACTCCATTCAAAAGAGATGTACTTAAAGAGTTAGCCAATGCTTGCGAAAAGCATGGTATTAAGCTACACTTATACTATTCTCACTTAGATTGGCACAGAGAAGACTATCCTTGGGGCAGAACAGGGCGTGGAACAGGACGTAAAAACCCTGAAGGTAATTGGAAAAGCTATTATGCTTTTATGAACAATCAGTTGAAAGAACTTCTTACTAACTATGGGAACATAAGAGTTATATGGTTCGACGGACACTGGGATCAAGACCAAAAGAAAAACTTTGATTGGGAATTGCCGGAGCAATATAAGATGATACACAGCATACAACCAGCTTGTTTGATAGGAAATAATCATCACATTACCCCATACAAAGGCGAAGATATACAGATATTTGAAAGAGACCTTCCAGGAGAAAACAAGGCAGGTTTGTCGGGACAAGACGTTAGTGCACTTCCATTGGAAACTTGCGAAACAATGAATGGAATGTGGGGCTATAAGATAACAGACCAAAATTATAAGTCGCCTAAAACACTGATACACTACTTAGTAAGAGCTGCAGGCAAGAATGCTAACCTTCTAATGAACATAGGACCTCAACCAAATGGAGAGCTACCACAAATAGCTATTGAAAGACTTAAAGAAATTGGTAAATGGATGAAAGTATATGGAGAAACAATATATGGTACAAGAGGAGGAATAGTCAAACCACAAGAATGGGGAGTTTCTACTCAAAAAGGGAATAAACTATATATACACGTTCTCGAAAGTAAAGAGAGTTTACTTTCAATTGATATACCGTTTAGAAAGATAAAGAGTATAGTTAAGTTTATAGACAAAAGTAAGGTTAGCTACAAGAAAAATAAAGATAGCGTACAGATAGACCTTAAAGAAGTGCCTACTGAAATTGACCTTGTGTTAGAAGTTACTTTGAAATAAACGAAGACATAGTAAGCAAAACTCACTAATTTACAAATCATTAAAATAGAATTATATGCAGTTTGGAATTATAATATTTATAGGTATTGCTATTATAAGCTGGTTGGTACAGTACAACCTAAAGAGAAAGTTTGATAAATATTCTAAGATTGGTATAGCTAATGGCATGACAGGAAGAGAAATAGCCTTGAAGATGCTACACGATAATGGAATATACGATGTAAAAGTAATTCATACTCCAGGGCAACTGACAGACCATTACAACCCTATAAATAAGACAGTAAACTTGAGTGAAGAAGTATACTCAAGCAACAGCGTTATGGCTGCGGCAGTAGCAGCACACGAGTGTGGACACGCTGTTCAACACGCAAAAATGTATGCACCATTGAAAATGAGAAGTGCGCTAGTTCCAATAGTTAGCTTTTCTTCTTCAATAGTGCAATGGGTAATATTAGGTGGGATTATATTGATAAACACTTTTCCTGCACTTTTACTAATAGGTATAATACTGTTTGCTACCACTACCCTATTTAGTTTTATCACTTTACCAGTGGAAATAGATGCAAGTAAAAGGGCTTTGGTATGGCTTAGTGCTTCGGGAATAACAAACTCTTACAACCACAATAATGCAGAAGATGCACTTAAATCTGCTGCATATACTTATGTAGTTGCAGCTTTGGGTTCTTTAGCTACACTTATATACTACATAATGATATTCTTGGGTAGAAGAGACTAATAGATATTTCACAAAACAAAAACAAATACAATCATATATCATAACAAAACAAATGGCTGTAAAACCGAGCCTAGTAAAAGGCACAAGAGATTTTTCTCCTGAAGAAATGGAGAAAAGAAACTACATATTTGACACTATAAAAAATGTATATCATCTATACGGATTTCAACAAATAGAAACTCCGTCGATGGAAAACCTATCTACCCTAATGGGAAAATATGGAGAAGAGGGAGATAAGTTGCTTTTCAAAATACAAAATTCAGGAAACTTCCTTTCAGACTTATCAGATGAAGAATTGCTAAATAGAGATATAAATAAAATCTCTACAAAAACTTGCGAAAAAGGATTAAGATATGATTTAACAGTTCCATTCGCAAGATATGTGGTAATGCATAGAGATAAGATAAACTTTCCTTTCAGACGATATCAGATACAGCCAGTATGGAGAGCAGACAGACCACAAAAGGGCAGATATAGAGAGTTTTACCAATGCGATGCAGATATAATTGGAAGTGATTCTCTAATAAATGAGGTGGAACTTGTACAAATAATGGACGAGGTTTTCCATAGATTTGGAATAAATGTGTCTATAAAGATAAACAACAGAAAGATTCTTACAGGCATAGCTGAAATAATAGGAGAAAATGACAAGATAGTAGACATCACTGTTGCTATTGATAAGCTAGACAAGATAGGACTTGAAAATGTAAACAAGGAATTAGAATCTAAAGGAATAAGCAAAGAAGCAATAGACAAACTTCAACCTATAATTTTACTTAGTGGAAGTAATTCTGAAAAACTTTCTAAGCTGAAAGAAGTTCTTGCAAGTAGTGAAGTTGGAGTGAAAGGTATTGAGGAATGTGAGTTCATTCTAAACACTTTGTCTCGTTTTGAAATCAAAAATGAAGTCGAGTTAGACCTTACTCTTGCCAGAGGACTAAACTACTACACAGGAGCAATATTTGAAGTAAAAGCCCTAGATGTAGAAATAGGAAGTATAACAGGTGGAGGTAGATACGATAACCTTACAGGTGTATTTGGAATGCCTGGTATATCGGGGGTTGGAATATCATTCGGAGCAGACAGAATTTTTGACGTCTTAAACCAGCTTGACCTATATCCAAAGAGCACAGACAAGTCTACTACCCTACTGTTTATAAACTTTGGCGGAAAAGAATCTGAATTTGCAATGTCTGTTTTGTCTAATGTAAGAAAAGCAGGTATAAATGCAGAGATATATCCTGATAGTGCAAAGATTAAGAAACAAATGAGCTATGCTAATGCAAAGAACATACCTTACGTGGCAATAATCGGAGAAACAGAGCTTAATGAGTCTAAGGTTATGCTGAAAAATATGATTACTGGAGAGCAAAACCTAATAGACAGCAAAGAAGTGGTAAACCACATTAGATAGAAAAAAGTAATTATATTCATATCAAAAGCGAGTAATCTTTCATGCAAAGAATACTCGCTTTTTTATACCTGTTTAGTTAGCAAATCACAAAGTATATATAGCTAGTAGACAAACAGTATACTATTTAATTATCAACAATATACTGTTTGAAAGTCAGCTGTATATAAATTAGAGATAAACACAACTCTGTATTTTAGAATACCATATAATAAACACTTTGAAAAGCTATACTACAAAACTATAAGGAGTAATCTTAAAGTAGGTAGAATCTACAGACTTTATAGGGAAAAAACATACAATATTATTGGTGTTGTAAGCTAACACAAGAGTATAGGTGCAAAAAAACATCGCATACTCTGATAATCAAAGTATGCGATGTTACTATTGTTGTAAATCAATATATTCTAAAATAGAAACTTGATTACATCATTTAGGTTTGCCAATATCAGTAGACAGAATAAGAATATCATACCAACTATTTGTGCATACTCCAAGAACTTGTTGCTCGGTTTCCTTCTCGTAACAGTTTCATAAAGCAAGAACAAAACGTGACCTCCATCAAGAGCTGGTATAGGAAGAATATTTAAGAAAGCAAGCATAATAGATATTAAGGCTGTCATTTCCCAAAATTTCAACCAGTTCCATTTCTCTGGGAAAACACTTGCTATACTTGCAAATCCACCAACTTGTTTTGCACCCTCTTTAGAGAATATGTGCTTCAAACTATTTACATAGTTCTTCATAGTATTCACTCCTAATTGAATGCCCAAAGGTATTGATTCAAAGAAACCGTATTGTTTGTTTTCAACAGCAAATAGCTTAGACTGTTCCAAAACAGGGAATACTCCAATCTGATATAAAGTGTCAAGTTCTATCTGAGCAATACTTTCTACCCCACCTCTTATATACTTTACAGATATAAACTTATCTGAACTTTCGTCTAAAGAAGTAGCGTTGCTATTCTTTTTGACCTTATTCAATTCTTCCACAAACTCTTGGAAAGAGACAGACTTGTCATTTAATTCAACAATACTGTCGCCTTTTTGAATACCAGATAAAGCGGCTGGACTGTTAGGCTTTATACTATCAGCTACAAATGGCATACGGTATCTTGCGAAAGTAGTAATAGAGTCTTTCAATATTCTCTGCATCATATCATTAGGTATAGATATTTGAGCAAGCTCTCCATTACGTTTCACAGTTACTTTATCAGCCTCTACTATCCTACTCAAAGTTTCTCCATCGTATCTTTCAAAAGGAAATCCGTCAGCAGAAACAAGAATATCTCCATCACGGAAACCTACTTCGTGAGCAGCAGAGTTAAATGTCATTCCAAGATTAGCTTCTTGTATTTTTATATAGTTATCACCCCAAGTGAACAAAATCATAGCATATATAAATATGGCAAGTATAAAGTTGAACAAAACACCGCCTATCATTATCAACAACCGTTGCCAGGCTGGCTTTGCTCTAAACTCCCACTCCTCAACAGGTTTCTTCATCTGCTCTGTGTCCATAGACTCGTCTATCATACCAGCAATCTTAACGTATCCGCCAAGTGGTAACCACCCTATGGCATATTCTGTATCGCTACTCTTAGGCTTATACTTGAATAATGTAAACCAAGGGTCAAAAAACAAGCTAAACTTCTCTACTCTAACTTTGAATAATCGAGCAAATAAGAAGTGACCCATCTCGTGAATAACGATAAGTATAGATAAACTAAGTATTAACTGTAATGTTCTTATTAAAATTGTCTCCATTTTCTGTGTGTAAGATATTATTAGTTGTATTTATATTCTAATTTATAATTTCTCTAGTTATTATACGTGTGACTCTGTCAGTCTCTACATAGTCCTCGTAAGTAGGCTTATCTATGAAATCAACTCTACTCATTGCTTCCTCAATAATATTGCTCATTTGCATAAACCCTACTTTGTCTTTTAGGAAACTATCTACTACCACCTCATTGGCAGCATTTAGTATGCAAGCCATATTACCTCCTTTTTCCATAGCATCATACGCTAACTGGAGGTTTTTGAAACGTTTTTTGTCCGGTTTTTCAAAAGTGAGAGAAGACAGTTTGGTAAGATCTAACCTTTCACATGAAAGATTTATCCTGTCAGGAAAAGAAAAAGCATATTGAATAGGTAGTCGCATATCGGGCAAACCAAGCTGTGCTTTAACCGAGGAATCAGAGAATTGCACCATAGAGTGAATTATAGACTGTGGGTGAACAACTACATCTATCTGCGAATTTCTTAATCCAAATAGCCACTTTGCTTCTATAACTTCAAAGCCTTTATTCATCATTGTGGCAGAGTCTATGGTTATTTTACTTCCCATGCTCCAATTAGGGTGTTTCAAAGCCTGCTCTTTTGTTACCTTAAACAAGTCTTCGTAAGGTGTATTTCTAAAAGGTCCCCCAGATGCAGTAAGTATAACCTTCTCTATCTCGTTATTTCCTTCTCCTACCAAGCATTGAAATATGGCAGAATGCTCAGAGTCTACTGGTATGATAGCACTATTATGTTCTATCATCAACTGATTAACCAACTCTCCTGCAACAACAAGAGTTTCTTTGTTAGCCAAAGCTATCACTTTATTGTTTCTTATAGCATTTATGGTTGGTTTAAGCCCCGAATATCCCACCATAGCGGTTAATACTATGTCTATTGACGAAGATTCTACAATCTGAGATATAGCTTCTCCTCCTGCATAAACCTTTATTGGCAAGTCTGATAAACTCTCTTTTACTTCTAAATATTTTGATTCATTAGCTATAACAACAACCTCTGGCAGAAACTCTCTAGCTTGTTTTATAAGAAGTTCTGAATTGTTGTTTGCCGTGATAGCATAGACAGAATAAAGATCTTTATGTTCTTTGATTACTTGTAATGCTTGTGTGCCAATAGACCCAGTAGAGCCTAATATAGCTATATTCTTTGTTTTTACCTCCCTACTACTCATCAAAAGAAAAGTTTCTTCTTAATTAAAATGTTATATATTTTTCAGGATCAACCGATTTGCCTTTATGCCATATTTCAAAAGACAACGCTCTATTTACAACCTTATTTGAGTTTACGGTAGATATAGGTTCTCCTGCCTTGACAATATCTCCTTCTTTTTTCAAGAACACTCCACAGTTTTTGTAAATAGAAACAAAATCTTGGTTGTGAGATATTATTATTGTATTTCCACTCTTAGAAGTATAGTCTGTATACAATATTGTGCCTTCCATAACAGAAAGTATAGGCTGATCTTTATCCGACACAATAGTAATTCCAAGCCTATTATCTTTAGGGCTATACTTATCTGTTATTGTACCTGCCAAAGGCTTACTTATAACCATATCTTGCAGAAGTTTATCCTTGGTTGTAGATATAATATTATATCGTTCATCTTCCTCATATTGTTGTCTAAAGTCTTTTTCGGCTTGAGTTATAGATATTATAGAGTCTATTTTTGACATTTTGGAAAGAGAATCTACATTCTTCACATCACTCTCTACTACTTCTCCCCTCAAAACAGTCTGTATATTACTTATGTAAAGGTTTTGCTTATCTCTAACACTTACTAAAGAGTCTGTCAAAAGCGCATTATCTACCATTTGATTTCTTAATTGGTTGGTAACATAGCCTGGAAGATAGTTTTTCAAAGGTGTAAAGATTAGCACTGCAGACGATATAAGAATTGAAAGTAAAATAACTACAATCAACACGGAAATTATATTTAGTTTGGAAACACGTAATACAAAGATATCTTCAAGGGTGTTTTCATTAAGAATGGTAAGTTTATACTTAAACTTTATATTCTTCCAAAAGCTTTTTTTCTTTTTCTTATCTTGCATAACAGAAATAAACATTAGCTATTTAACTCAATCAACCCCTCTGGCAATTCAAGAGTAATCTTTTTATTTTCTCTATCTATATCAACAACAAATTCATCTTGAGCAGGTATAAACACAGTGTTACCCTCTTTCTCAACCACAAATAATGTATTTATAGTCGATTCATCTATCTCTGTTATCTCCCCTAAAACAACACCTCCGTTGGCTATAACAGAAAAACCAACAAGAAAAGATAAAGATATGTCTTCATCTTCTTCAACGTATTTTATGGGGAAATACACCTCAACATTAGTAAATCTACGTGCTTGCTCAGCACTATCTATACCTTCAAACTTTATTAAAGCTGAATTTTCTGCTCTAAATCTATATTCTTCTATGAAAAAAGGAACAAAAATACCATCAATGAGGCATATCAAATAATCTAACTCTACCCTATCAAAGATATCATCATTAAAAGAGAATTGCAATTCTCCATGAATTCCATGTGGTTTGTTTAATACTCCTATTTTATATACCTCTTCTTTTCTTATCATATTCTGGTTATTCTTGCTCCAATAGCGTTTAGTCTTCCTTCAATATTTTGATAACCTCTATCTATTTGCTCTATATTGCTGATTGTGCTTGTTCCTTCTGCACTCATTGCGGCAATAAGCATTGCAATACCAGCTCTGATGTCTGGCGAGGTCATCTTTGCACCTCTCAACTTAAACTCATGACTATGTCCTATAACAACAGCTCTATGTGGATCGCAGAGAATAATCTGCGCTCCCATATCTATAAGTTTGTCCACAAAAAATAATCTGCTTTCAAACATCTTTTGATGTATCAAAACACTACCTTTAGCTTGAGTTGCCACAACGAGCATAACACTCAACAAGTCTGGGGTTAATCCTGGCCAAGGAGCATCAGCTATACTCATAATTGAACCATCAATAAAAGACTCAATCTGATATTGTTCTTGTGATGGAATAAATATATCATCTCCACGTTGTTCAAGCTTTACTCCCAGCCTCTTAAAGCTTTCTGGAATTATTCCTAGATTTTCATATGACACGTTTTTTATAGTTATTTCACTTTGTGTCATTGCAGCCATTCCGATGAAACTACCCACTTCTATCATGTCAGGGAGTATTGTGTGAGTTGCCCCATTAAGTTCAGATACTCCTTCTATTGTAAGCAAATTAGATGCTATTCCTTCTATCTTTGCACCCATTCTGTTAAGCATCTTACACAATTGCTGAACATATGGTTCGCAAGCAGCATTATACATGGTAGTCTTTCCTTCTGCTAACACAGCAGCCATGATAATATTTGCCGTTCCAGTAACAGATGCTTCGTCAAGTAGCATGTATGTTCCTTTCAGCCTTTCAGCTTCTATCTTGTACACATTATTAACTGTGTCATACGTGAACTTGGCTCCTAAGTTTTGTATTCCTACTAAGTGTGTGTCTAACCTTCTTCTACCTATCTTGTCGCCACCTGGTTTCGAGATTAAAGCCTTACCGAATCGTGCCACTAATGGTCCTATAAGCATAACAGAGCCACGTAGAGAAGAACATTTCTTTAAGAATTCAGGACTTTCAAGGTAGGATAAATCTACATCATCAGCCTTAAAAGAATAAGTGTCAATTCCCAACTTTGTTACCTTTACACCTATATCTCTCATCAACTGAATGAGATTATTTACATCTAAAATATCAGGTATGTTATTGACAACAACCTCTTGACTGGTAAGAAGAGTAGCACATATTATCTGCAAAACTTCGTTCTTTGCACCTTGAGGATATATATCCCCCTTTAATCTGTGTCCTCCTTCGATAACAAATGAAGCCATGGTATTTTCTTTTTAAGGTTAAACAGGAATGATAATATTAAGATTTCTTCCCTTTTGTCTTCTTACTCTGGTTTTTGTTTGTGTTTGTCTTACTTTTATGAAACACATTATATCTGTCTGACATAAGTTCAATTATCTTGTCAGTCATCTTTAGTTTCCCTCCAGATAATTCTTCCAAATCGTCCGCAATGATTGATATATCAAGCAAATCTCTATTCCATATCACATAACACTTCTTCATGTGGTTACAAATCAAAGCTACTAGATTATCTTTCACTTCTCCTTCTTCAGTTTCGATAGCCTTATTTATCAAAAGTTCCAACGTTCTTCCGTAGTGTTTATACTTCAGTTCGTTGTTAGAATATGATAATGGTTCTGGCTTTTGATATATTGCTGTCACATCAGACAAGTCATAAGGATAGTCTATATCTAACTTAAAGTCTGACATAATTGCTAAGTGATCCCAAAGTTTATGATTATGCTCTTGCACATCTCTGAGTTGAGGAAATCTGTTTCCCATTATTTCGACAATAGCATTAGCACATTTTTGTCTTTCTTCTCTATCTTCTATTGTCAAGGCATAGTCTACCATATTCTGAACACTTCGTCCATACTCTGGTAGTGCCATACGTTTTTGTTGTGTGTTATATCTCATACTTTACCTACAACTTGTTTTTAGGACTCGATACAACAAACTCTTTCAAATAGAAAGGTTCAAAGTATGCGGTATCTTTATAATCATTATTTGCTATTGCTTTCTCTGCCAATGGGAACATCATTTTTGACAATGGCACTATATTATCTATAAACCTAGCGTTAGGGTGATTGATAACGTCTTTGCACTTCTTAGCTCCATTACCGAAAAAGTATATTATTCCTTTATCCAAGTATTCTTTATATGTATCTTGAGTAACTATATCTGCCGCGACAGCTCTCTTTACTTTAAGTCCCCTGTCATATATAGCTGCATAGACTTCCATTCTTCGTGCATCTATCATAGGACATAGAAGTGCGTCATCAGGCAAGTCATATTTAAGTAGCAACGGTACACAAAGTAGCTCCAATGTAGGAATAGCTATCAACGGAATGTTTCTTCCGTAACAGATTCCCTTAGCCATAGAAACACCTATTCTAAGACCTGTGTACGAGCCAGGACCACAACTTACAGCAACAGCATCTACTGGTATTGCATGACTATCCACAAAAGATAGTGCCTCATCTACGAATGACCCTAACACCACAGAATGGGAATTAGGTGTCATATCTTCTTTAGTAAAAACAGCTTCTCCATCAACACTCGCCGACACCGAACACACATCTGTTGATGTTTCTATATTTATTATACAAGACATATTTATTCCATTTTATTACATGATGCAAATTTATAGCATTATTTCTAATTCTTAAAATAATAGCATACTTTTGCATAAAACTATATATAACATGATACAATCGATGACTGGTTATGGCAAAGTTTCTGAAACTATTGCCAACAAAAAGGTAACTATTGAGGTAAAATCGCTCAACAGTAAAAATTTGGACTTATCCACTCGTATAACAAACGCATACAGAGAGAAAGAAATAGAAATAAGAAATGTTATAACAAAAAGTCTAGAAAGAGGAAAGGTGGACTTTTCTCTATACATTGAAAAGTCGGAAGAAGACATTTCTGCACTTCCTATTGATGAAAATCTAATACAAACCTACTACAATCAGCTAAAGGAAATATCTTATAAGTATTCTATTCCCGAACCATCAGACTGGCTGCAAACGTTGTTGAGAATGCCTGATGTGATGAGTAAGACAGAAACTTCTGTTGAAATTTCGGAAGAAGAATGGTCTGCTATCTTCAAGTTATT
>JAUMWZ010000033.1 GCA_030529405.1 Bacteroides sp.
AAGTGTATATAGTTTGAAAACAAAGTATATAGAGTTTGAAAGTCAATAATACATCATTTGCAACAAAGAATAATATTACACGAAACTCTAAACAAGTTCTCCTTTTCCTTGACGAATTATTTCTATCTCGTCAGTAGTACAATCTACTATTGTGGAATATTGCACATCATCAACCACTCCACCATCAATAACAAGTTCAACAACATTACCATACTTCTCCTCTATCAACTGTGGATTGGTAATATATTCTATCTCCTCCCCTTCATTATATGTAAGTGAAGTTGTCATCAAAGGTGCTTGCAACATTTCCGATATTTCTTTTATAATATTATTATCGGGTATTCTCACGCCTATTTCCTTTCGTCCACGCATAATTTTAGGTAGCTTGTTAGTTCCTTCAAGTATGAACGTGAACGCACCGGGAGTATTTCTCTTTATCAGCTTAAAGATATCGTTGTTTATTTTGGCGTATGAACTAACTGCACTCAAGCTATTGCAGACTATCGAAAGATGTTTTTTTCTTGTGTCAATGCCTTTTATCTTACAAATCTTTTCCACTGCCTTTTCTTTCAGTGCATGACAACACAGCGCATAAACCGTATCTGTTGGAGTTATTATCACTCCACCGTTTTCTATAACTTCTACAATTTTTTCTATCTGTTTGTAGTTATTATTACCGTCATATAGTTTGATTATCATACTCTGTAAATATTATTTTAGTGTAAAGTCTATATTCCTAAAGGAATGTCTAGCAATATCCACCCTACAAACATAAGAGTCCAACAGACTAATATAATTATAGTGTATGGCACAGTCAGTTTAAGCAAATAGTGGAAAGAGAATGTTTTGTCATATTGCTTTATATAAGTAAGCACCAAAGGCATATAAAACATAAACGGAGTTATAGCGTTTGTCGAGCTATCCCCTATTCTAAATGCACACTGAACAACCTCTGGAGAAACTCCCATATTATTAAATAACGGAATGAAAATTACCGAAATGAAAGTCCATTTAGCTATTGCCGACACCATAAAAAGGTTTATAACAGCGATAAATATGATGAACATTACCAAGAATAAAAGAGTGGACTGCTCAAAAGAAGATATAAAGTTTGCGCCAAGTATAGCTATCACTTTGTCCAAATGACTATACTCTAGACAAGCAAACATCTGAGCGGCGAAGAAAGTTATAACGAAATAACCGCCCAATGAACTTATTGGCTCTGCTATACCCTTAACAATGTCGCTGTCTGACTGATAATGTTTTGAGGTTATTCCATAGGTTACTCCCATGATAGCAATACCCAATGATATGATAAACAATAGTCCGGCAGTAAATGGAGAGTGCATAAGTCCGCCATTTACTCCCTTTAATATTCCATTAGAAGAAAAAGTAAGATAACCCACAATAAGAAGATATGCCAAGCCAGCTATAAAAGATGTAATCAATGCCCTACGTTCATTTTTAGACAAACCTCTTCTTGTTTCTGCGCTTTCCTCATCTTGTTTATACTTGCTTAGCTTAGGAATTAGAAATTTAGTAGTAGTGAAATAGATTATGAGGAATATAACGACAACAGACACACTCATAAAGAAATAGTTGCAGAGGGATTCTGTGTTGCCCTTATAATTGTCTATTGTGTTGGTCGCTTCTTGTGTTATATGTGCTATAATTGGGTCCATTGTACTAAGGAAGATATTAGCACTGTATCCACAGGCAACAGATATGTAGGCTGTAATTATTCCTGCTATCGGGTTTAAGGAAACCCTACTGAACAGCATGGCAGCTATTGGTGTGAGTATTATATATCCTCCGTCACCAACAGAGTTAGAGAGTATTCCGAGTATAATTACGAATGAAATAGTTCTTCTCTTATCTCGTTTGTTGCGATAGAAAGACCTTATACAGGCAGAAAGAAAGCCCGAATGCCTAGCTAGTCCAAGTCCGAACATGGCAATGATAACCATACCAAATGGGGAAAAGTTAGTGAAATTCTTTATCACATTCTTTATCCACCACCTTATACCCTCTGGACTTAGCAGGCTTTGCACTCTTATCTGGTCGTTGTAGTTAGGCACAGACACACTCAAGCTATATATCTCGGCTATCCAAGACATAAATACTATGATGAGTGTCAATATTACAAACATCGACACAGTATGTGGCATTCTTATCTTACTCTTCATCTGCTTCCAGATTGTCTATATCTATTATTCTTTGTTCTAAGGCTTTCACAACAAGCCGTGTAGCATTGATATTTCCTTTTTCGCTATCACTAAACAACCTGTTTATCAAGTCTGACTGTCTCTTTTCTAAAGACTTTACCCCAAAAGGCATCTTCTTTAAGTTTGCAATCATCTCTTTTGTATATCCCAATGCAAGATGTCTGAGAAAGCGTTCATCATATTCGTCGATGTCATAGTTTATCAATGCTTCTTGTTTCTTAGATTCATTGATTATTGTGTTCTTAAATCTTTCTACAATCTTCTCTAATATCGGATAGTTAAACACTAGTTGTTTTCCGTCTATTGCGGCCTGAACATCGGTTTTTGTAAGCAATTCTCCCGTTTTAAGTATTATACCGTGCGCTCCTGCTTCTAGAGCATCTACCCACAGTTTTTCGTTTAATATTTCGCCTGTGAATATAAGCACTTTTACTTCAGGATACTTACTGACCACATTTTTGCATATCTACTCCTATTGTGGTAGACCCACCAAGCCCGAGGTCAAGCAGAACTAAATCTGGCACTTCTTTTTCTATGACTTTCCAAAACTCATCTTCTGTCATAGCCGTGCCTATAACTTCCGCATTAGGTATCTCGTTTCTAAATATTTCTTCTGTACCTTTCAGTTCCAGTTTAACGTCTTCTACTATTATAACCTTAAATTTTTCACTACTCATTATATATCTTTTTTTGTATTATCGTTTTATTTTTCAACTCATTACTATAACACGAGCAACAAATATAATCACAACCTATCTGCAAACCATATATCGTCTACTCGCAAACTGTATATAGTCTAAAAATAAACTATATATAGTTTGCATTACTATTTTCTTGGCAGTGTGAAGTAGACCACAAAGCCTTGTTCGCCCAGCGACTTAGCATTTATTCTGCACCCCCTAACTCCTGCATATTCGTCATGCTCTCTTATTATCTGCTTGCATATTAAATATTCCGTTCCGCTAAGAGAGTTTTTGCCTTTACTAGTCATTCTTTTTATGTCGGGGTAGAACAGTTCGTTTAGTTCTTCTTGAACAAACTGCCTTCTGTTGTCTTTGAATGAGAAACGAACAAAACTTTCTTCACTTTCAGAGGTCAAAGAAACCTCCCCATCAATATCATATTGCAAAGCCTCATTTATCAGATTTTCTATCAAGAAACATACTAACTGTTTATCTCCTACAACTATATCTTCGGTAGTTTGTGTGGTAAATATGATGTTTGAAACAGACTTCTTTGCCCTCTTAGCAAAGTATTTTTCAGCATATTGAGTTATGTCTGTCACACTAAAACTTCTTCTCTTGAATGTTGTTTCTTCTGTTTGTCGCACAGCACAAAGGCTTAGAGTGGTAAAAATCTCTTTATAAAACTCTGCCAATTCTTTTATAGCTTCCGTTTGTTCCAACAGAGCTTTACTGTCTAAATCGCTATTCTTTATTGCCTCAACAAGCTGTTTTATTTTGCTAGGATAGTACAGTGTTTCGTGTTTTATAGTAGACAAGCAGTTGTCTAACACCATATTTTGAATATGAAGACTATTGCTTTCCCATTGCGCACGAGCTGTTTCTTCGTTTGCAAGCTCTATATCTCTATATTGATTTGCGAACTTAACAACACTGTTTTGTAAAGCAATAGCCATATATCTGGATATAAATTCTAAGAGAATAACATTAGTTTCTCGACTTGCGAATTCACTCTTTTTGAAGTAGACAACACCAATTCGGTTGTTATCTTTTAACGTGTCTGCCGTAAGAGGAAAGAACAAATCGTTGCCTTTCTTTATAACTTCTCCAGTAGAGAAACATTGCTCCACCTCATCAGGCATATCAACTTCGGGATTAGATGAGTATTCCAAAGTTTTCTTCGTAGAATTATACATACCTATGGCAAGCACACTTATCGGAACAAGTTCGTTTATATAGAACAACGCATCTTTTACTATATTGGCAGGAACTTGCTTATAAAGGCTGTCTTCTCTCGTTACTCTGTCGGCAGAACCATCATCTTGCACAGAAGAAGCAAGCAGAATATTGTTGTTTATCTCCAATATCTGTTCCAAATTTGCTCTACTAAACGTTGCTCGTTTGATGAAAACCGAATAGTAGATGATAACAATAAGCACAAAAAGCCATATTATAAGAATTATAGCCACTCTTTTGTTACTGTTTGAACGTTCCAGTGCCAAGCAGTCTGTTTCTAACAATCTGTCCTCAGAGTTTAGTTTATATAGGTCTGAATAGGCAGAATTGTTGTAACGATATTCATCAAATTTCTTCAAAGCCAACATTGATATTGCCGCCTCGTTTCTTATGTCAAGAATTATGTGATAGTTAGAATCAAACCCATTAGTGAACCAATCTATCTCGGCAGGTTTACCATTGGCAAATAGTTCAATATCTTTCAGAGGCAAAGATGTGCATAAATTCTTATGACGGTTTATCAAAACCATTGCAGAGTCTATATACATGAGTGTCTGCTCATAGTTTTTGTCCACGTTAGAGAAGTATGCTCGTTCTGCATAATATGATGCTTCGTCAAGAAACTCTTCATACATAGACGGTCTATCGTATTTTATAGGCTCCACTACTGTTGTGTTTTTGCAAGAAAACAATGAAACAGACAAAAACAGTATGCTCAACATTTTGCTCACACCATTAGGCAATCTGAAGAAAAAACGACTTCCTTTGCCTTTCTCACTCTCTACTCCAAAGGTGCAAACACTGAATATCTTGTTTGTCTTTTTATACTTTTCTATGATTCCTTTTGAGTTCATTAAGCCGAATCCATTTCCTTTGTTTTGCCTTATTTCTTGCTTATTCTCGTGGTTGTCTGTTCCTATTTGCTTTGAATCATATACTTTTTCTTGTGTTATTCGCTTTACGTCTTCATTGCTAAGTCCATATCCGTTGTCTTTCACAGATATTTCAGTGTAATCATCTGTCTGTTCTGCGTATATTTCAATCTTACCTCCATCAGAAGTATATTTACGTGCGTTCTCAGCCAATGTGTTTAACATGAAAAGAGTAAGCGACTTGTCTGCTTTCACAACAGCATCTGTTTCGGAAACTATGAATTCTTGATTTTTAATCTTAAATGCTCTCGCACTTTTCCGTATTTGTTGAAAAACTTCCTCAACAGCAAAGGTTTCTATGTTCAAACTAATGCTTCCTTGCTTCATCTTTATCCACAAAGAAAGTATATCGTTATATTCGTTTATTTTGTCGATAAGTTCGTCAATATACTGATACTTATTTCTTACAGTCTGTTGGTCAAAAGAAAGTTCAGAAGAAGTGAGTTTGTTCAGTTCGTTGAGTATTCTGTCCATGTATGGAGTTATACCATTGACAATAGACAGACAAGCCTTTTTCTCAATATTATTTCTCTTGTTTTCTTCAATATGATTTTCATACACATATCTTTGTTTCTCTATATTGACCTGCTCATCATCTAACATTTCGGATAAAGTTTCATTTTCGTATGCCCAGTCTAGGTAAGGTTTTATCAGCTTAACTATAAACCTATCGTCTTTACTTAGTTTTTGTATCTCTTCCAAATCATAGTTACTTGAGTTTCTAACTATATTTACTTTACCTGCAAGTAATATAGAGTTTATTTTTGAAGTAACTACGGTTGAGTTTACGGGTATTGACGAAGTTATTTCTTTGCATATATGCAGCACATTTTGAATGCGTCTTACCTCGTCAAGTTTTTTCTTGCGTATGCGACGACGAAATATATTCCAAAGCAGTATTATAATAGCTAACACAAGGAAGATTATACCTGTTAGTGTCTTCATCTGATTAGACACTTTTTTAAGATATGTATATCTACTCTCCAGTTCTTTGTTCTGCCTTGTATAGTCCAATAAGTCTAAATATACATTTCTGTTATAATATGATGCCTCAAGATTACCTATTCCTGCATAAGAAATACTTAGTTGTTCTCTTATCCTTCCTATCCATTCCGGCACACTACCTTTTATTCCTGCTTTTTCTATATATACACAGTCGTCAGATGTGTCTTGACTAATCTTGTCATACATCAATAGTGTTTTTTCTGCTCCAACAGAGTTTGAATTCAAAGCTATCTGTTCGTTTACACAATCTAAGCTCTTTTTAAGCGTATCTAGTGCAGCATAGTGGTTTCCAAGATTATTCAAACATCTAGCAATAGTTACATAAGTTCCCGCAATCTGATACTTATCTTTATACTGTTCAAACTTACGCAACGCCTCTTGTGCTATTGAGATAGGAGTAAGACTATCCACAGTTTCGCGTATGTTCTCTAACTGATGAAGTCGTCTCTTATTATAAAACATAAAGTCTTTGTCGTTAGACATCATGTTTGCTATACTTTGCAAAGCATTAGCCTCAAAATATATTATACCCTTTTCCTTTGCTAGTTCCCATGTAGAGTAAAGTAAGTCAAATTCTGAAAGTTTCTTGTTGAAGTAGTTGTTAGAGTATATAAGAGATGCAGAGCCTTTTATATAATTATAGTATAGAAGTTGATTTATATCGTTTCTGATGTATTTCGGATTTAAGGTTTCTATTTCTTTTATCGCCTTGTCACGTAGGTTTAAGTAGTAATAATATATGGCTGACACGATGTAATACTCTGAATAAGCATAGTCTATTCTTTTCTTATCATGACGATGAGAGAACAAACTGATGTCTTCCGATATACGTTTCATTCTTGCTTCTGCACTGTTTTTGCATTCATAAAACCTTTCGTTCATGGCAATTCTTTGGTATATCTTCATCAACCCTACATCTGCTATAAATAACTCAAGCTCGTTTTGAGTGATAGAATACACCTGCTTGTGTAAACGTTCAGCTTCTTCAAACTGCATATTCATAAACTTGCAAAAAGCAAGATTATTTATTGCTTCGGCTTTTCCTGAATGATAAAAAGATGATTTTTCTAATGCTTTGGTAGCATATATATAAGATGAGTCAATATTTGTATAACGGCATTGGTATGACTTCTCATTATAGTCATTTACCTCTGTTATCTCTGAAGTGGGAACCATGTAGGTGCAAGATGCTGAAAAAGCACAGCAAGCAGCGAGAATGATTATTATTTTTAGCAATCTTGAATACATAGTGTTTCAAACCATTTATTATTGACAAAACTATAAATATTTATTGGTAAAGAGAAGTAAAGTTATTTTTTTGTCATTTGAACTTTTATTATACATATATAAATTCATACCTTTGCAACAGTATTCTATATAAATCAGTCATAACTTAAACACAAAATGAGCGACAAAGCACCTTTTATGATTTTCTCGGGAACAAACTCGAGATATCTAGCTGAGCGTATCTGCGCCAGTCTTAATTGTACGTTAGGAAATATGAACGTTACACATTTCGCAGACGGAGAGTTTGCTGTATCTTATGAAGAATCTATCCGTGGTTCTCATGTATTCTTAGTGCAATCAACATTCCCTTCATCTGACAATCTTATGGAGCTTCTTTTGATGATAGATGCTGCTAAGAGAGCGTCAGCAAAGAGCATAGTTGCCGTGATTCCTTACTTTGGTTGGGCGCGTCAAGATAGAAAAGACAAACCAAGAGTATCTATTGGTGCTAAGCTAGTAGCAGACCTTTTGTCGGTAGCAGGTATTGACCGTCTTATGACAATGGACTTACACGCTGACCAAATTCAAGGTTTCTTCGACATACCAGTAGACCACTTGTATGCTTCGGCTGTATTTATCCCTTACATTCAATCTCTAAACTTGAAAGACCTTGTTATTGCTACTCCTGACGTTGGTGGTTCAAAAAGAGCAAGCACATACTCAAAATATCTTGGTGTTCCTCTAGTTTTGTGTAACAAGTCGAGAGAAAAAGCAAACGAAGTAGCTTCTATGCAAATCATAGGTGACGTCAAAGGAAAGAACGTTATCCTTATTGACGACATAGTTGATACAGCAGGAACAATGACAAAAGCTGCAAACATCATGTTAAAAGAGGGAGCTGCATCTGTAAGAGCTATTGCAAGCCACTGTGTTATGTCTGACCCTGCATCGGTAAGAGTGCAAGAGTCAGCACTTGCCGAAATGGTGTTTACTGACAGTATACCATACACAAAGAAGTGCGACAAGGTTAAACAGCTATCAATAGCAGACCTATTCGCAGAAACAATAAGAAGAGTAATGAACGATGAGTCTATTAGTTCTCAATACATTATATAACAGATAGAACCAACACATTATATAGTAAGCGGGAAGATTAAAAGAATAATCTTTCCGCTTTATTTTTTCCACACTAAATGATTTTGCAGAAATCATTCGAAAGCTATATACAGTCAATACGTAAACTATATACAACTGAGAACTCAATTATATACAGTTAGAAAATCAGCTATATATAGTCTACAAGCTGGTTAGATACACTTTCAAGCAGAAGACAAAACGAAGAAAAGTTAAAAACTTGATAACCACAACATATCATAAAGAAACATATTACATAAACACAAAACACAAAACTAAATCAATAAATAAATTCAATACCCAAATGATGGTATCCCTCTAAAAACACTCTATATTTAGTCAGATTTATTTGCTATTAAAAAAACTTTTCTTTTCATTTGCATAAAAATACAACTTAAGGATAATACATAAAATGGGTAACACGTTTCCAACAGAAGGAAATATCTCTAAACTTAGAAGAGAAGATTTCCAAAAGGTGGTGGGTAATAAATCTACCGACCTTTTCATTTTGAAGAACAACCAAGGAATGGAGGTTGCAGTAACAAACTATGGGTGTACTATTCTGTCTATAATGGTGCCAGACAAAAATGGGAACTATGCTAACGTAGTTCTTGGACATGACAGCATAGATAATGTGATAAACAGTCCAGAGCCTTTCCTAAACACAGTAATCGGAAGATATGGCAACAGAATTGCTAAAGGCAAATTCACTCTGTACGGAGAAGAACATAGCCTAACAATCAACAACGGTCCAAACTCACTTCACGGAGGCCCTACTGGATTTCACACTAAAGTATGGGACGCAATTCAAACAAGCAAAAACAGTATTGAATTTGAATATACTTCTCCAGATGGAGAAGAAGGATTCTCAGGAAACCTAAACGTGAAAATGACTTACAAGTTAGAAGAAGATTCTAACTCATTAGTTATAGACTACAAAGCAACAACAGACAAAGCAACTGTCATCAATCTAACAAGTCACGGTTTCTTCAACCTTGCAGGAGCAAACACTCCTACACCTTCTATTGAAGACAACATCGTTACAATCAACGCAGACTTTTACATTCCAATAGACGAAGTATCTATTCCAACAGGAGAAATACTTAAAGTAGAAGGAACTCCTATGGATTTCAGAACTCCACATACTATCGGAGAAAGAATAAATCAAGACTTCATACAACTAAAACATGGTGCCGGTTACGACCACTGCTATGTGTTGAAGAAACAAGAGGCTGGAGAATTGGAACTTGCAGCTACTTGCAAAGACCCTAAGAGTGGACGTACTATGTCGGTATATACTACTGAGGCAGGAGTACAAATCTATACTGGCAACTGGCTAAATGGTTTCACTGGTGCGCACGGAGCAACATTCCCTGCTCGTAGTGCTGTATGTTTTGAGGCACAATGTTTCCCAGATACGCCTAACAAACCGCATTTCCCAGCGGCAGTTCTTCAACCAGGAGATGAATACGAACAAATAACTATCTATAGCTTCTCAGCTGAATAAATTAAAAACAAATAATAACATTAAAAACATCATGAATCAAGTAAATCAAAAACAAAGTTATGTAGGACCATTTATTACAATGGTTATACTTATGTCGTTAGTAGGTTTGATTACTAACATTAACCAGCAGTTTCAAGCACCTATACAAGCAGCTTTGCTAAGCGAAACAGGTTCTTTGAAGAATGTATTTGCTACAGCCATAAACTTTTCATTCTTCTTGGCATATCTAGTTATGGGAAACTTGAGTGCTAATAACATACAAAAGAATGGATATCGTAGCACTCTTGTGAAAGGTTTGATTATTCTTATCGCAGGATTTGGACTTTTCGAAGCTTCAGCTTATATGTTTGATACTAATCCATCAACAGTTGAGCTGTTAGGTGTTAATGTTCCTCATGCTTACTTTGTATTTATCTTTGGCTCATTTATAGCTGGTACTGCTCTTACTTATCTACAAGCTGCAATCAACCCATATCTTGTTGCTTGCGACGTTAAGGGTACAAGTGCAGTACAACGTCAAACAATTGCAGGAGCTGGTAACTCATCTATGACAACAATAGGTCCTCTTTTGGTAGCATATGTTATTTTCGGAGGTGTTTCTGCAGATCAAATTAGAATTAGTCAATTATATGTTCCAATAGCAGTACTTATAGTTATTGTTGCAATTCTTGCATTCGTTGTAAACAGACTACACTTACCTAACGTGGCAGGTGTATCTGACAACAAAGAAGAAACAGTATTGGAAGAAAGTGTATGGAGCTTTAGTCACCTTGCACTTGGTGTTATTGCAATCTTCATGTATGTAGGTGTTGAAGTTGCAGTAGGTGCAAATATCAACCTATATGCTCTTTCTTTGACTAACGAAGCAGGAGAAGCTATATTCAACATTCAAACAGCTGCCTTCCTTGCAACGCTTTATTGGGGTGGTATGTTAGTTGGTCGTTTGTGTGGTAGCTTTATCAGTAACATTAGCGCACAAACTCAACTTCTTGTAACTTCAGTAATGAGTGCAATCCTTATAATAGCTACTATGCTAACAGGTAACCCTTACATTCTTGTAGGTGTTGGTTTGTTCCACTCTATCATGTGGCCTGCTATCTTCTCATTGGCTATTGCTAAACTAGGTAAATATACATCTAAAGGTTCTGGAGCATTGATGATGGGTGTTGTAGGTGGTGCTATCTTACCATTTGCACAAGGTATTATGGCAGACTTTACAGGTTGGACTATCACTTGGGTTATAGTTGTTTTAGGTGAAGTTTATTTGATCTATTACGCTCTATCTGGACACAAAGTAAGAAAAAGCGCAGAATAATAGATAATACATATAGTTTATTAACCCTTAAACTCTTAAAGTTATGGATATAGAACACGTAAGAAGTAGATTTATCAAACACTTCGATGGAAGTACAGGATATGTATATGCATCTCCAGGTCGTATAAATTTGATAGGAGAACACACAGACTATAACGGTGGATTTGTATTCCCTGGTGCCGTAGACAAAGGTATAATGGCAGAAATTAAACCTAACGGAACAGACAAGGTAAGAGCATACTCTATTGACTTAAAGGATTATGTAGAGTTTGGTCTTAACGAGGAAGATGCTCCACGTGCAAGCTGGGCAAGATATATATTCGGTGTTTGTCGCGAAATGATTAAGCGTGGTGTTCCTGTTAAAGGTTTCAACACAGCGTTTGCAGGAGATGTTCCATTGGGAGCTGGTATGTCTTCTTCTGCAGCATTAGAAAGTACTTACGCTTTCGCTCTTAACGAATTGTTTGGAGAAGGTAAAATTGATAAGTTCGAGTTA
>JAUMWZ010000034.1 GCA_030529405.1 Bacteroides sp.
TAAATAAAAAACTTATAACATAATATGTTAGATATATTCTATGTAGTTGCCGGATTGGCACTTATCTTGGTCGGAGCTAATGGTCTTACAGACGGTGCGGCATCGATAGCTAAAAGACTTAATATTCCTTCTTTGGTTATTGGTCTTACAGTTGTGGCTTTCGGAACGTCTGCTCCTGAGTTGGTGGTTAGTGCCACCTCAGCACTGAAAGGTAGTGCAGATATGGCTGTGGGCAACGTTGTTGGTAGCAACTTGTTTAACACCTTGATGATTGTTGGTATGACTGCATTGTTTGCGCCAATATCAATTCAAAAGAACACCATAAGTCGTGAGATACCTTTCTCACTATTAGCGTCTGTGGTAGTGATAGTTTGTGCAAACGACATTCTATTAGATGGCTCGACTAAAGACCTGATAAGCAGAACGGACGGTCTGCTGTTGCTTGGTTTCTTTATAATATTCTTGGTCTATACATTTATCATCGCTAGAAAAGGAAATGAAAGCGGCGCCACAGAGGGCGAAGAAGTTGTGTCGATGAGTTGGCTAAAATCTATTATCTATCTGTTGCTAGGTTTTGGCGGATTGATATACGGAGGTCAGCTGTTTGTTGATGGTTCTATAAACGTAGCACGCAGTTTGGGCGTGAGCGAATCGGTTATTGCACTTACACTTGTAGCTGGCGGAACTTCACTTCCAGAGTTGGCTACATCGGTAGTTGCAGCTATGAAGAAAAACCCTGATATAGCAATAGGTAATGTGGTGGGTAGCAATCTGTTTAATGTCTTTTTTGTTCTCGGAACAAGTGCCACTATCACACCATTAGCTATAAATGGAATTGACAACTTTGATTTTATAGTCTTGATAGCATCGTCACTACTTCTTGTGGTTTTTGCTGTGATGTTTGGTAAGAGAATGATTACCAGAGTGGAAGGTGGAATACTTGTGCTGTTGCATATAGCGTATATACTCTTCTCGTTGTATAAATAGAGTTTGGAAATTGACTATATATGGTTTGGAAGAACACTATATATAGTTTGCAAGTAATTTGTATATAGTCAATAAACCAAAAGAGTATAATTTTGAAATAAACTGACTCTTATTTCCGTGTTTTTTTAATATATGGACTATATTTGTCAGCTTAAAAACTAATTTATGGGAATAACTATTAAGAAAGTTTCTACAAAGAAAGAACTTAAACGATTTATAAGATTTAATTACGAACTATATAAAGGCAACCAATTTTTTGTTCCAGAATTGTTGTCAGATATGCTAGACACATTCAATAAGGACAAGAATGCTGCTTATGATTTCTGTGAATCTGAGTGCTTTGTTGCATACAAAGACGGTAAGATGGTAGGTAGAGTGGCGGCTATAACAAACAACAAAGCCAACGAGGCGTGGAACGAAAAAAATGTGCGCTTTGGTTGGATTGACTTTGTGGACGATATAGAAGTGTCGTCGGCATTGCTTAAAGCTGTGGAAGACTGGGGGAAAGAGCGAGGAATGAACAGAATAGTTGGACCCCTAGGGTTTACTGACTTCGATCCCGAAGGAATGCTAGTTGAAGGATATGACGAACTTAGCACAATGGCAACAATATATAACTATCCATACTATAAAGAACACGTTGAGAAGCTAGGGTATGAGAAAGAGGTGGATTGGATAGAGTATAAAATTTTTGTGCCAGAAGAAGTTCCAGACAAACACAGACGCATATCAGAGATGATTATGCAAAGATATAATCTGAAGATAGTAAAGTCTAAAACAAGAAAAGAGCTTAAAGAAAAATATGGTAAAGCTATCTTCAACCTAATAAACGAAACTTACAAAAAACTATATGGATATTCATCGCTAACAGAAAGACAAATGACGCAATACGTCAAGCAGTATCTGCCGATGATTGACCCAAGACTTATTACTATGGTGGAAGATGCTAACGGAGAAATGGTAGCTGTTGGAATCTCAATGCCATCGCTTTCGGAAGCAATGCGTAAAGCAAAAGGAAAACTACTGCCTTTTGGGTGGTTCCATTTGTGGAGAGCATTGTTCACAAACAAAAAGTCTGAGTGTTTCGATCTATTGCTAATTGCCGTCAAAGATGAATATCAGAATAAGGGAGTAAATGCACTTCTGTTTTATGACCTAATACCTATTACCAGAGAAATGGGCTTTACTTATGCAGAAAGTAACCCTGAACTGGAAGAAAACGGTAAGGTGCAAGCACAGTGGGAATACTTTGAAAACAAACAACATAAGCGCAGAAGAGCCTATGCTAAGAATATCTAACCAAAAACAATAAACACTTATGTCAGACAACGAATTGATACTATACACAAACGAAGCTAAGGTTGCTTACGAAGACGATAATATTCGTCATCTAAGCGATATGGAGCACGTTAGAACACGCCCTGGTATGTACATCGGACGATTGGGAGATGGAACCAATGCTGAAGATGGTATATACGTATTGTTAAAGGAGGTGATGGATAATAGTATTGATGAGTTTAAGATGAAAGCTGGGAAGAAGATTGAAATCAATGTTGAAGACAATCTTAAAGTCTCAGTGCGAGACTACGGACGTGGTATTCCACAAGGTAAACTTGTTGAGGCTGTGAGCGTGCTAAACACTGGTGGAAAATACGACAATAAGGCTTTCAAAAAGAGTGTAGGACTAAATGGGGTAGGGGTAAAGGCTGTAAATGCCTTGAGCATAAACTTTGAAGTAAGAAGTTATCGTGACGGGAGTGTCAGAAAGGCTACTTTCTCGAAAGGACAACTTCAGAGTGACGTTACCGAACCTACTGACGAAGAAAACGGAACATACATATTCTTTCAGCCAGACAACTCATTGTTCGTGAATTATAGCTTCAAGGAGCAGTTCATTGAAACAATGCTTAGAAACTATACCTACCTAAATACGGGGTTGTCAATAATCTATAATGGGCAACGTATAGTTTCTAGAAACGGACTTGTAGACTTGCTTAACGACAATATGACCTCGCAAGGACTCTATCCGATAGTTCATCTGCAAGCTGACGATATAGAGATAGCTTTCACACATACAGAGCAATATGGCGAAGAATACTACTCTTTTGTGAACGGTCAGCACACCACACAAGGAGGAACACATCAAAGTGCATTCAAAGAACATATAGCAAGAACGATAAAAGAGTTTTACGGCAAGAACACAGACTTTGTAGATATCAGAAACGGTATTGTTGCTGCCATAGCAGTAAACGTTGAAGAGCCGATATTTGAAAGTCAAACAAAAACAAAGCTAGGTTCAACAAGCATGGAGCCAAACGGTGTTACTGTGAACAAGTTTGTTGGCGACTTTATCAAACAAGAAGTAGATAACTTTCTGCACAAGAATAGCGATGTTGCAGAACAGCTTTTGAAGAAAATACAAGAGTCTGAACGTGAACGAAAGGCACTTGCAGGCGTTACAAAACTCGCTAAAGAAAGAGCAAAGAAAGCCAATCTGCACAACCAAAAGCTACGTGACTGCCGTTACCACCTAAACGATGCTAAAGGCAGAGAGCAAGAGGAAGAAACTTGCATATTTATCACTGAGGGAGACTCGGCAAGTGGTTCTATAACCAAAATAAGAGATGTCAATACGCAAGCTGTATTCAGTCTTGGAGGTAAACCCCTCAACTCGTATGGAATGACTAAAAAGGTGGTGTATGAGAATGTTGAGTTTAACCTACTGCAAGCGGCACTTAACATCGAAAATGGACTTGACGGACTTCGATATAACAAGATTATTGTTGCTACCGATGCAGACGTGGACGGTATGCATATACGCCTTCTGCTTATAACATTCTTCCTTCAATTCTTCCCTGAACTGATAAAGAAAGGGCACGTATATATACTTCAAACGCCTCTTTTCAGAGTGCGCAACAAGAAGAAAACAATCTACTGCTACTCTGAAGAAGAAAAGACAAATGCCATTGAGGAATTGAAACCCAATCCAGAAATAACACGATTCAAAGGGTTAGGAGAGATTTCGCCAGACGAATTCCGCAATTTTATAGGTAAAGATATGCGTATAGACAAGGTAAGCCTTAAAAAGACCGATGCAGTAGCAGAGTTACTAGACTTCTATATGGGCAAAAACACTATGGACAGACAGAATTTCATCATAAATAACCTAGTAGTAGAGGAGGACTATGCAGAATGAGAATAGCACTTATACCGGGTTCGTTCGACCCCTTTACTAACGGACATCTTGACATAGTTAGGCGTGCACTTTGTTTTATGGATAAGGTGGTTATTGGTGTTGGAGTAAATGATGCAAAACACTCACTCCTTTCCGCAAAAGACAGGGTAGAGATGATAAGAAGCATATTCAATGGCAATGAAAGAGTAGAAGTACAGTCTTACAACTGCCTCACTACCGACTTTGCCAATCAAGTGGGTGCAAAGTTTATTGTACGTGGAGCAAGGGCTATAAAAGACTTTGAATATGAATATACCATTGCAGACGTAAACAGAAAACTAACGGGGATAGAGACGATAATCCTTGTTTCTGAGCCTGAATTGTCTTCTATAAGTTCATCAGTGGTGAGAGAACTCATAAAGTTTGGAGCAGACATTTCCGCTTTTGTGCCAAAAGAAGTAAGCCTTTTCCTTTCTAATAAAGGAAAATAAACGTAGTTGGTCATATAATCCAGCATTTATATATTAACCGCTTTCGGTTATCAAAACGAGCGACCTACAACGTTCATTTGTGTACAGAACTCTGTTCTATTGTGCCTTTTGCTTATCAAAGTGAGAAACTTGTAATATCCAATTATGCATAGTACTCTACTTTATAGTGCCCTTTACTTATCAAAGTAAAAAACTTAGAATGTTCCTTCCCTTAGATAACTTTTCTCTTTTGCAACTCTTGCTTATCGCAAAAAGGAACTTGCAACGTTCAGTTACGTACAGTACTCTGTTCTATTGTGCCTTTTACTTATCAAAGTAAGAAACTTAGAACGTTTATTTCTACAAAGTACTCTGCTGTCTTCCGACTTTTTTCTATACAAACAAACGGTTTGCAGTGTTTCGTTATATTTTAAGCCTCACACTCGTGCAGCTTTTTGTATCAAGAAAAAGTACTTACATATATTTGCTTATGCCCCTCTGTATCCGTAAACAGTTCCCTCTACTTCTTAAAACAAAAGAACCAACAACTTTATAAAAGCATAAAACACAGACTCTATACTCCTTAGTATATAAGTCTGTGTTTCTTTTTTATGCCCTTCTAAGCAGACACTTTACACCGTGTCGCTCTTACTCTCAGTTAAAACACTTTCCGTCTTTGTCTTCTCCTCCCATTTTTCTCCTAATCTGATAGAACTTCTATGTAGCACATAGCAGAAGAAGGCAAAAGCTATCAATCCTAAAACCAGCTTTATAGCCAAATTCGGATAGTCCTTATATCTAATAGTAACTATCACCCCTTTTGTATAATCGCATACTATCTTACCTAAGTAGGCAATCAAAGCAGCACTAAGTATGAGAAATAAATAATACATTCTTATATCCTCCCTTTCTGTTTTGTCTTAAATTATAGTAACTAAATCCTTTAATGTGTCTTGTTATAAAACTCTCTTTTATCCGACACGAATATAAGACTTTACTTTTGATTTATACCCAACTTCTGTTGTTATAAATAGAAATCCCCAACGGACTCACCTCCGCTGGGGATTTTGTTGTTTTTACCTCTCAAACCAAGGGCACTTACAACGCATTCCAGAATTTCCCCAACTACTCTTTGGTTGTTTTTACTTCTCAAACCAAGGTCACTTACAACGAAAACTTCAAACTTACGCTTATCAACTCCGTTGTTTTTACCTCTCAAAACAAGGGCACTTACAACTAAAGCAAAGTAAAGACGCTTTAATCAATCGTTGTTTTTACCTCTCAAAACAAGGGCACTTACAACCGGACTCTTTGTAAATGTTTGGTTTGAAAGATGTTATGTCTTAAATCTAATATTTATTCGACTGTATAACCTTTCTAAAGTAGTCTTCTTTGGCTCTTTTGGTTCGTTCTTTTTTATCCTTTACTCTAAAAGAGTATAATTCATTATGTATGGTGTTTAATAAGTCATATAATACTTCTTTCTTATATGGATCTACCTCATCATAACTTTTATATCCTCTGCCCCTAACTTCTTGTTTTATGAATTTGGTTTCTATATTCTTTATAAGGTTATTGTATGCTTCTGATTTTTGTATCCCAAAGTGGCAGGCTGTATTTCTTGTGTCTTTTGAAATATAATTATCCAGTTCCTTTATATCATCATATTCTATATTGTTCTTTTCTTTTGGTATTTTTATTTCATGCTTAGATATGAAGTATTTCTCTAAGTCCATATATACTATTAGAAATTTCCCAGATTCTGTTACAACGTGGCGTTGTATCTTGTTAAAGTCTTCAAGAGAGATTTTTTTGCTTGTGATTATTTTTTCTCTAATCTCTTTGATGTTTTTGTCGTTATGTTCGTATTTCAAATAAATTGGTATGTCTGACAAGAAACTGTCATTCTTCTTTTCTACTTTAGCTTTATGAGTGACTAATCCTACGTATTTCTCTATCTGATTGAAAGGCACTTCAATGTTGTAAATGAAATTACCGTTTTTGTCATTTATAGGGAATGGTGTATTTTGGTTTAGTATCTCCTTAACATTTATTCTGATGTTCTCTGTTATCTCTTGCTCTTTACCAAAGTATTGTAATGCAATTTCATAAAGTAAGCAATCTTCAAAGTGGAATTTCATAAGCTCCTTACACATCTTTCTTATTGACTTGTCATTTGAAAAATCTTTATAATAATCGACTATTAGCTTATCTTTATTTTGGGTAACAGCAGGTAGAATTATCTTTTCTTTTCCTTCTTTTACCTCAGTCATTAGTCTGTTTTCTTTTCTCAGATAGCTGATGAAGTGTGACAGGTTGATGTAGAAAATCTTATCATTTACATCATCTTCTGTGTACTTTAGGTTATGATACTTCTCTAGACTGTATTTATCTCCGTCTTGTATGCCATCTATATCTTTTTTTTCTAACTCTTCTATCCATTTCTCAAATATTCCTTTTGTCTTTTCATAATACCATTCAAGGGTCTTACCTCCATCAAAAAGTATTTTGAATGTGTCGTTTTCAAAGAATCCTTTTTCTGACAACATTCCTCGTAGCAGTTCTTTATAATATGGCACAGTGTCCATTGCAAACATATATCGGCAGAAGTCGTTGTACTCATCTCTTGTTATGTGTAGCGACTTATGATGGTATTTTTGCTCAGGTGCATTTTTCTTGTATATGTCTTTGAAGAACATCAACTGCCAAGCCTTACGTATAAAACTCAGTTTGAATTGCTTTCCTTTATTCTTCTTTATAAAGTTCTCGTATGCTTCTTCAGATGTGTTTCGTTTGTTATCTAATTGTTTATTGTATCTTTTTTCATTCTCTTTTGCCTTATCTAATATTTTGCGAAAAGCCTCCAAAGAAGTCTGTTGTTTTATCTCTGAGAACATTTGTTGTATGGCTCTGCTTGGAAGTAGCTTGCTTATCAAGCTAAAGTCTTTTTCGCCTTTTTCGTTTATCTTACTGATTATGCTGTTAAAGTCTTCTTTATAGTATCCGTGGAAATACCTAATAAAAAGTTCTTTTCCGCTTCTCGTTTTTTCCTTATTGAATAGATAGTCTTGCAGTAGGTAAACTATCAGAGAACGCTGTAATGATATTCTAAAACCTTTATCTTGACTTTTTCCATTATGTATGATTACTTGCACAGAATTATTCTCCACCACAAACGGAGTGTCCCATTCAGGATAAGATGATTTATGCTTATCGTATGTGCGATACTCTGTCAGCTTTCCTCCGTGATACTTAAGTCCATCAATATATTTCTTCTTTTCAAAGTATTCTTCTTTTGTACCTTTCTCTTTAAGATATTCTAATTCTCTGTTTTGTTCGTCTAAATAATTGTTCTGCTCGTCATTGGTGTAAAACTGATACATCTTGAACTTTGCATCTTTTCCGAAGTAGTTCTCTTCGGCAAGAAAACGAATAGCAGTTTCTATAAATCTGTCTTGATTTCTACCGTATGAAGTGTAGAACAGTTTGCTTTTAAGTCTTTCTTTCAGTTTCTTTACTTTCTTGTTGGTGTTAAGTTCTTCTTCAAACTCCTTTTCTTTCCATTTATTGAAACGTTTATCCTTAAAGTCTTTTAATGTATTATCGTTTTTATAGTAGGTGTTCACTACATATTTAAGGACATATTGCTTGAAAGTGTTGTCTTTATATTCTTTTTCTTTTATAGAACTTGGGTCGTTTTGTATTATATCATACACTGCTCTCACCTCATCATTTTTTTCGATGATGTCTTTATAAATACGCTTTTTAGGCTTAACTTCCTTGTTTCTAAAGATGTGATTTACTGCATATTCCTTGAATTCATTATCTTCTTTCATTGTTGGGAATAGTCTGTCTATCTCCATTCTTTCTATATTCTCTTTTATTGATGTTGAGAAATTATCGTCTTTCTCATTATCTAAGTCAATATCTCTATTCCATATTGTTGGGTATTTATTTAGGTATTGAATAATATCTCGGAAGTAGACAAGATGCTTTTCCTCACTGCTATAGTCCTGACTACTCAATTTTTTAGAGAAAAACGATATTATGTTTCTTTTACTACGCATGCTATCGTCGTCATTTCTCTTAAATCCTGAAATCTTAGATATTAGCATTTCTGCCTCGTCTTTATATAGGAACATTGCCATTAGGAACAACGAGCCAGTGAAAGAAATATATTCGCCTTTATCTATTGTCATTATCCCAGCTTCGTCTTCTTTTCCTCTAATCTTCCATTCAAAATCTTCCTCCACATTGAAGAAAAGAATATTTTCTATGCATTCTTCCGTGTTTAGATTGTCTGCTTCACCAATACTTTCTAACTCTTTCTTAAACTTTTCTTTTAAGAACTTATTATACTCTTCTTTAGTCTTGGTGTTGTCAATATATCTGATGTATTCTTCTTGTTGCTTAGTACTTAGTAAATCGGCAGAATAGTTTTTATTCTCTTTTATGCAGTTTTCAAGTGCTTTATTTTTTATGTATTCCCATCTTGTTTTTCCTTTACTGTCTTTTTGGTTTAAGAAAACTCCCATAGTAGCCATTCTGAAACTGTCTATCAAGAAAGGTTTTATCAGACTGTTTCCTTCGGTTAGCCTTACTTTCTGAAAGTCGTGAATATAGTGGTTGTTAAGGTTGCGTATATTGCCTAACCATGTGTTTAGCTTTTCATATAATGAAGTGTTATTTTTTTCATCACCAATAAAAGCTTCCTCTTGTAGTGCCTTGAAGTCTGTACTTATATATTTATCTTTCTCCTCAACATACTCTTTTCTAAAAAGAACGCTCTCTGGCAATGGGAGATTCTTGAATTTATGCCCTACTGCGAAGTGGTAAATTCTTTTTTCTTTATTCCTTAAACTTAGTTTTATGTACTCAAGATTTGTATTACTCTTTTCAGAAATAGAGGCTAAGCCTCCCTTGTTATCAAAAAACTTTTTGATGTTAGATGTAGCATGTGTTCCCATATTATAGTTGTTTTAAGATTATTAGTGTGATAAATTCTATAATGAAAAATCCAAAGCAACAGATTGCTCTTCTAAACAGTCTATACTTCCTTGATGCAGATTTTGCAACTCCCATTATTTTGTCTATCCTTTGTCTATCAAAATCACTGAATTTATAGCCTTCTATGCCTTCAGATATAATTCTCATAATTATTTTATTTGATGATGATTCTATATCTTCACATCTGAATAGGTAGTGTATCTCATACTTTTTTTTGTTGCCTGTATCTTTTTTGCTATATGAAAATTTCTTTATTTTTTGGTAATTCTTTTCTAAGATTGATAAAGTCCCTTTTTTATTTTTTCTTTTCTTTCTTTCACGTGGATAAATAGCAAATATGCTGATCGACATAGACGCTAATAGTGTTATAGTGGTTATTGCAATAAGATATTTCATAAAAACGCAAGAGTGCTTGCCGATAAAGTGTTCAAAAATTACAGACACTAATACAAGACAAAGCGCAGTGAATGAAGCATGTTTTGCCTCAACAAGTAGTAGTGATTGATTTACATACTGTGTTAATTCATTTATGCGCTTATCTACTATCTCATTATTTATTTTAATTTCTTCTTTCACAATTTCTTTTTGTTTGGTTTGTTTTGCAAATATATGTTTTTATATAACAAAAACACAATATATAGTTTCTTCTTTTACTGTTATTAGTGTATGCTTTCTTACTGTTTCCTTGTCTTTTGGTGTATAACTTCTGGGGAATTTTCTGTGATCTCTTTATTAGTCTTTTCTTTCTTTTGTTAATCAGTTAGTTACTTGCGATGATTTTCTTTGCTCGTTCAGTTAGGTAACTGAAGACTTTCAATTGCCTAACTGAAACCTTTCACTCGGGCGACTGAAGAGCTTCACTCGCTGAATTGAAGAAAGTAAGTCTTTTCTGGGTTTCTTATTGCTTATGTTAGTAGTTTGACTTGCTATCTCTCTACTTGTTTATGATAAGCCTATCTTTTTCTTCTCTTATATTTTTCTGTTTAGGCAAAAAGTAAGGGGAGCAGGCTGTATAACCCGCTCCCCTTGATTATAATAGCTATCTCTGATAAAATGCTTTTTAGCTTAATTCTCTTTTTAATACTTAATTCTCTGTAGTGGTGTAATAAAACCAAAGGCTATTATTGTTAGAATTATAGCTCCTAATAAAATGAGACCTTTTTGTCTTTTATAGCTAATGGAAGTAATGCCTTTGACATTGTTTTAAGGAAACCTACTGATGAGGCGAGGTTCATTATGAATATGTCTTGATAATTACTTTCTGCAACAGCTAACTTGAATAACTCTCCAAGTATCACAAGTCCGATATATAGCGAGAGAAATAGTATGATGAAATTGGGGTCTACCGATGAGTTATTAGGCTTTTCTTAGTGGTTGCATTGTTGATTGTTTTCTCCGCCTTTTGTGTGGTTTGTTGTTTCTCCACATTGTTTGTTTCTTTCTAAGTTTCCCATAAGTAAATGGTTTTAAGTTTCTGTTATTTTGCTATTCCCGCTAATTTGATTCTATTTCATTTCTTCATCTTAGTAGTTAGCTATTTGTTGTTTTGTGCAAATACGGATATAATGGTGCTTATTAGATTATGCAACAGTTATTGTATGTTTATTTTCTGCCTTAATTCTTATGCTATACGGTATGATGAAAAATCCCCTCAATAGAGTAATTTCTATTGAGGGGATTAACTTTTCTTCTTAGCCTTCCCAATCTATTGGTGTCTAGATCTCTTCTCTGTCACTTTATCGCCTATTAAAGCCGTGTCTTTAGTCTTGATAGTTATTCCTACTGTTATTCTTCTCAAACTTTTATCACCTCTAATTTTTGTTGTTTTTACCCTTCAAACAAAGGGCACATACAACGGGCTGTGCAGGCTTCCAATTAGGGTTTGCTTTGTTTTTACCCTTCAAACAAAGGGCACATACAACGGTAATTTAATAGGTGTTGAGGTTATTTTTGTTGTTTTTACCCTTCAAACAAAGGGCACATACAACATGGTTGTTGTAAAGTCCTTTAGTTAAGGGTATTATTTCTTATTCTTAGTTGTATTCTTACACTATTGTCCGCAAATATATACGTTTTATTTCTATTTTATAAATTCTATCAGCTTTTTATATAGG
>JAUMWZ010000035.1:0-1947 GCA_030529405.1 Bacteroides sp.
GGCGTGGTGGTTGCATAATCAGAAGTAGCTTCTTAAACGAGATAGCAAGAGCATTTAGAAACGAAAACAACACACATCTATTGATGGACGAATACTTCGCTAATGAAGTGAAAGAATTATTACCTGAGTGGAAAAAAACAGTTGGCAAAGCTATTCAAAACGAACTGCCAGTGCCTGCATTCTCGTCTGCACTCAACTATTACTACTCACTTCGCTCGGCAAACGGTTCAGCAAACATGATACAAGCACAAAGAGATTACTTCGGAGCTCACACATTTGAGAGGACAGATAAGCCAAGAGGCGAGTTCTATCACGAGAATTGGACAGGACACGGTGGAGATACTAAGTCTGGAACATACAACGTGTAAAGAAAAAAATATAATGAAAAAGTTTACAATGGTAATTTTCGGTGCGTCTGGCGACCTTACGAAAAGGAAACTGATGCCCGCACTTTACTCACTATATAAAGAAGGACGACTAAAAGGGCAATTTAATATTGTCGGTGTAGGAAGAACAGAGTATTCGGACGATGAATACAAGTCGTACATAAACAATGAGATGAAAAACTTTGTGAAAGAAAAGGATTACAACCAAGAGTTAATCAGTAACTTCACAAATATGCTTAGCTATGTTTCAATAGACCCTTCTTTGCTCGAAGGATATTCTCTGTTGAAGGAAAAGATTACTACACTAAATGACGGAGAACAGCCTAATGATATCCTATTTTATCTAGCAACTCCTCCCGCACTGTATGGAATTATCCCGCTACATCTGAAAGAAACAGGACTGAACACTCCTAATTCAAGAATTATTGTAGAGAAACCTTTCGGATACAACATGGAGTCTGCAAAGGAACTTAATAGAATATATGCGTCTGTATTCGAAGAGAAACAGATTTACCGTATAGACCATTTTCTTGGCAAAGAAACAGCACAAAACCTTTTAGCTTTCAGATTTGCCAACGGAATATTTGAGCCTTTGTGGAACAGAAATTATATTGACTATGTTGAGGTAACTGCAGTTGAAAACTTGGGTATAGAGAACAGGGGCGGATTTTATGAAACAGCGGGTGCATTGAGAGATATGGTTCAAAACCACCTTATACAACTTGTGGCACTAACAGCTATGGAACCACCAGCAATGTTCAACGCAGACCACTTCAGAAATGAGGTTGTCAAGGTATACGAATCTCTTACTCCGCTAACAGAAAGAGAACTAAAGGAACATATAATAAGAGGACAATACACCGAATCTGAAAACAAAAAAGGGTACAGAGAAGAAAAGGGTGTAGATCCAAATTCAAGAACTGAGACTTATATAGCTATGAAAATAGGTATAAGTAATTGGAGATGGAGCGGTGTGCCTTTCTACATCAGAACAGGAAAGCAAATGCCTACAAAGGTTACTGAAATAGTGGTTCACTTCAAAGAAACACCGCATCAGATGTTCAACTGTACTGGCGGTAAATGTCCACAAGCCAATAAACTAATCTTACGTCTTCAACCTAACGAGGGTGTTGTACTTAAAATTGGAATGAAAGTGCCTGGTGCTGGATTTGATGTAAAGCAGGTTACTATGGACTTTAGCTATGATCAACTTGGAGGTGTACCTAGCGGTGATGCTTATGCAAGGTTGATAGACGACTGCATACAAGGCGACCCTACACTATTTACAAGAAGCGATGCAGTTGAAGCATCGTGGAAATTCTTCGACCCAGTGCTTAAATATTGGGAAAATGATGAGCATGCTCCTCTGTATGGATATCCGGCAGGAACTTGGGGACCATTAGAAAGCGAAGGAATGATGAACGACCATAATGCATCGTGGACTAACCCTTGTAAGAACCTAACAAACACTGACCAATATTGCGAGCTGTAAGATGAAGACACATATATATAATACGCCTGAAGAAGTTGCAGAAAAAGTAATAGAGAGAATATTATCTCT
>JAUMWZ010000035.1:2047-11683 GCA_030529405.1 Bacteroides sp.
TACTTCTTGGTGCGGGCGACGACGGACATACATCTTCTATCTTTCCTACACAAGAACACTTGCTTACCACCAATGAAGTATATGCTGTTAGTGAACACCCAGTAAACAAGATTAAGAGAATAGCTCTGACGGGTAAACCTATTCAATGTGCAAAGTCAGTTTTGTTTGTAATCAATGGTGACACGAAATCGGAAGTAGTGAAATCTATGTTAGCAGACAAAAACAGTGGACCTGCCGCATATTTGGCGCATACTTCTGCCAATGTTGAACTATTTCTAGACAGCAAAGCAGCAAGCAAGATAGACAAGTAAGATATGAGTTAATCATATAAATATGTAGTGGAGAGTAAACCTACGTTTATTTTCACTTTAATAATAGAGTAGATTCATTCTGTGAATTGAGAATGTGTCTGCTCTATTTTATTTTGTTTTTACACGCAAAAAATGTATTGTAACTACTCTGTAAACAAAGCATTTACAAACAACTACTATACTATTGCTACATAATATAAATATGATGTAATTCCAAACCATACACAGTTGAGTTGTAAATTATATATAACCAACTTGGTAACTGTATATAGTTGTTTTGTAAGTTATATACAGTCTATTTATGGGTAAATATCCCCTTTGTTTTGATTGACATTTTTCTTGAAAGAAAAAACACAAAGAAAAGTATCAAAATTGCTATCTCCAGTTTGCAATTTAGCTAAATAGATGTATCTTTGCGGAGATAATTGTATTGCATTAGTAAATGGAAGGATTTTACAGAACACACAACTATCTTGTTGAACACAATAGCGCTGCCGTTCGAAGGAAACTGATGGACGAAATAGACTGGAGTCATAGGCTTATTGGAATCAAAGGAAGTAGAGGGGTAGGAAAGACTACATTTCTGTTGCAATATGCTAAAGAGAAGTTTGGGAAAAGTAGAGCTTGCTTGTATGTGAATATGAACAATCTTTATTTTTCTAACAACACACTGGTAGATTTTGCAGAAAAATTTCACAAACAAGGTGGAGAAGTTTTGCTGATTGACCAAGTTTTTAAGTATGACGGTTGGAGCAAAGAGCTAAGAATATGCTATGAGAAGTTTCCAGAACTGAAGATAGTGTTTACAGGTTCATCTGTTATGAGGCTCAAAGAAGAAAACGTTGAACTTAGAGATATAGTTGAAAGCTACAATCTTAGAGGATTTTCTTTAAGAGAATTTATAAACATAAAAGAAGGAGTAAAGCTGAAATCCTATTCACTTAGTGAGATTTTAAGTAACCACTCAGTTATAGCAAAAGCAGTTTTGTCTAAAACAGACCCGATGAAATATATACAAGAATATATTCATCACGGTTACTATCCTTTCTTTTTAGAGAAAAGAAACTTCTCAGAAAACTTACTTAAAACAGTAAATATGATGCTTGAAGTAGATATTCTTTTACTGAAAGAAATTGAACTCAAGTATCTTAGCAAGATAAAAAAGCTACTTTATTTGCTTGCCATCAACAGAGATAAGGCACCAAATATAAGTAGTCTGGCTAAAGAGATAAACACGTCGAGGGCTACGATAATGAACTATATCAACTATCTATCTGACGCAAGGTTGATAAATCTTATCTACAAACAAGATGAAGATGACAAAACCAAGAAACCGTCAAAGATAGTGATGCACAACTCTAATCTGCTATACTCAATTTATCCTCTAAACGTCAATGAAGAAGAGAAATATGAAACGTTCTTCATAAACACTCTTTGGAAAGACCATGAAGTAAACATTATGAGCAACAGCAGTAAACATATAACCTACAAGGTAGACAATGAGTATGAGTTTAGAGTTTGTAAGAGCTCAGACAAAATGAAGAAAAACGACAACGTATACTATGCGTTGAGCGACCTAGCACAAGGAAAAGAAAATAAGATACCGCTATGGATTTTCGGTTTCTTATACTAATAATAAATCAGAGATTAAATTTATACCAATAATTAAATTATGACTAAGCAGAAGAAATTTATCACTTGTGATGGTAATCAAGCAGCAGCACATATATCATATATGTTCTCAGAGGTAGCTGCTATATACCCTATCACACCATCTTCTACAATGGCAGAGTATGTAGATGAATGGGCAGCATCAGGCCGTAAGAATATCTTCGGAGAAACTGTTTTGGTGCAAGAAATGCAATCTGAGGGTGGAGCAGCAGGTGCTGTTCACGGCTCATTACAAGCAGGAGCATTGACTACAACTTATACTGCATCTCAAGGTTTGCTCTTGATGATACCTAATATGTATAAGATTGCCGGCGAATTACTACCATGTGTATTCCACGTTTCGGCACGTACTATCGCTACGCACGCTCTTTCAATCTTCGGAGACCACCAAGACGTTATGTCTGCAAGACAAACAGGTTTCGCTATGTTGGCAGAAGGCTCAGTACAAGAAGTAATGGACCTTGCAGGAGTAGCACACTTATCTACAATCAAATCAAGAGTTCCTTTCATGAACTTCTTTGATGGATTTAGAACTTCTCACGAAATACAAAAAATTGAACTTGTTGAAGCTGAAGATTTAGCTCCACTTATTGATCAAGAAGCTTTAGCACAATTCCGCTCACGTGCATTAAATCCTATGAAACCAGTTGCACGCGGTATGGCAGAAAACCCTGACCACTTCTTCCAACACAGAGAAGCAGGAAACAAGTTCTATGAAGACGTTCCAGAAATAGTTCAAAACTATATGGACGAAATCTATAAGATTACAGGACGTAGATATAACCTATTTGATTACTATGGAGCAGAAGATGCAGAAAGAGTAATCATTGCTATGGGTTCTGTAACTGAGGCTGCACGCGAAGCAATAGATCACCTAATTGCAAACGGTGAAAAAGTAGGTATGGTTTCTGTACACCTTTACCGTCCATTCTCTGCAAAACACTTCTTGGCAGCAGTTCCAAAGACAGTGAAAAACATAGCTGTGCTTGACAGAACTAAAGAACCAGGAGCTAACGGAGAGCCACTTTATCTTGACGTTAAAGACTGTTTCTACGGAAAAGAAAATGCTCCAGTTATTGTTGGTGGTAGATATGGTCTTTCATCAAAAGATACTACTCCATCACAAATATTGGCAGTATTCGAAAACTTAGCACTTCCAATGCCTAAGAACCACTTCACTATTGGTATAGTTGATGATGTTACATTCTCGTCTCTACCTTTGAAAGAAGAAATAGCATTAGGTGGCGAAGGCATGTTTGAAGCTAAGTTCTACGGACTTGGAGCTGACGGTACAGTTGGAGCAAACAAGAACTCTATCAAAATTATCGGTGACAACACAGATAAGTATTGTCAAGCATACTTCTCATACGACTCAAAGAAGTCGGGAGGTTTCACTTGTTCGCACTTACGCTTTGGTGACACACCAATCCGTTCTACATATCTTGTAAACACTCCAAACTTCGTTGCTTGCCACGTACAAGCATACTTAAATATGTATGATGTTACTCGTGGTTTGCGTCCAAACGGACTATTCCTTCTAAACACTATTTGGGAAGGAGAAGAACTAGCTAAGCATTTACCTAACAAGATTAAGAGATACTTTGCTAAGAATAATATAACTGTTTACTATATCAATGCAACTAAGATTGCACGTGAAATAGGTTTAGGAAACAGAACAAATACAATTCTTCAATCAGCATTCTTCCGAATCACTCAAGTTATACCTGTTGAGCAAGCAGTTGAACAAATGAAGAAGTTCATTGTGAAGTCTTACGGTATCAAGGGAGAAGATGTAGTAAACAAAAACTATGCAGCGGTTGATCGCGGAGGAGAATATCAAAAACTTGAAATAAACCCAGATTGGGCTAATTTACTAGATGATGAAAAGGTAGAAAATCATGACCCAGCATTCATCAATGAAGTAGTTCGTCCTATAAATGCACAAGATGGCGACTTACTTCCAGTTTCTGCATTCAAAGGTAGAGAAGACGGTACTTGGGATCAAGGTACGGCTTACTACGAAAAGCGTGGTGTTGCTGCGTTCGTTCCAGAGTGGAATCTTGACAACTGTATTCAATGTAACAAGTGTGCATACGTTTGTCCTCACGCATCTATACGTCCATTCGTTCTTGATGCAGAAGAACAACAAAAGGCACAATTTGACCAAATCAAAGCAGTAGGTAAGATGTTCGAGGGAATGACATTCCGTATCCAAGTAGACGTTCTTGACTGTCTTGGTTGTGGTAACTGTGCTGACGTTTGTCCTGGTAAGAAAGGAGAAAAAGCCCTTACAATGAAACCGCTTGAATCTCAACTTTCTCAAGTTCCTAACTGGACATACTGTGCTGACAATGTTAAGAGCAAACAACACCTAGTAGATATTAAAGCTAACGTTAAGAATTCTCAGTTTGCAACTCCATTGTTTGAGTTCTCAGGAGCATGTGCAGGTTGTGGAGAAACACCTTACGTTAAACTTATCACTCAACTATATGGCGACCGTGAAATGGTAGCTAATGCAACAGGTTGTTCATCTATTTACTCAGGTTCAGTTCCTTCAACTCCTTACACAACTAACGATAAGGGTCACGGTCCAGCATGGGCTAACTCTCTATTCGAAGACTTCTGTGAATTCGGTTTAGGTATGGAGCTTGCAAACGAAAAGATGAGAGAACGCATTGCTCTAACAATGAAAGAAGCTATCAATGATAACTTGTGTTCAGAGGAAATCAAATCATTGTTCCAAGAGTGGTTAGATAATATGCTTGATGCAGACAAGACTAAAGAACTTGCAGACAAGATTATTCCAGCTATCGAAGCTGTTAAGGACAGCTGCAAATATTGCGCTAAGATATACGATTTGAAACACTTCCTTGTAAAACGCAGTCAATGGATTATCGGTGGTGACGGTGCATCTTACGACATAGGTTACGGCGGTCTTGACCATGTTATAGCATCAGGAAAAGATGTAAACATACTTGTTCTTGACACAGAAGTTTACTCTAACACTGGTGGTCAATCATCAAAAGCAACTCCAGTAGGTGCAATTGCTAAGTTCGCTGCATCTGGTAAGAGAGTACGTAAAAAAGACCTTGGCTTGATGGCAACAACTTACGGATATGTGTATGTAGCACAAATAGCAATGGGTGCTGATCAAGCACAAACTCTAAAAGCTATACGTGAGGCAGAAGCCTACCCAGGTCCATCATTGATTATTGCTTACGCACCATGTATCAACCACGGATTGAAGGCAGGTATGGGTAAGAGTCAAGAGGAAGAAGATAGAGCAGTTGCTTGCGGATACTGGCACCTATGGCGCTACAATCCAGCTCTTGAAGAAGAAGGTAAGAATCCATTCCAATTAGACAGTAAAGAACCTAACTGGGCAGAGTTCCAAAACTTCTTGAAGGGTGAAGTACGTTATGCATCTATGCTAAAACAATTCCCTAAGGAAGCTGAAGAGTTGTTCCAAGCAGCTGAAGAAAATGCTAAATGGCGTTACAATAGCTACAAGCGTCTAGCTAAGACAAGCTGGGGAACAGCAGAAGAATAATATCAAAATAAATTATTCATATAATGATAAATCGGGGTTAAGACATTATCTTAGCCCCGATTGTTTTTTATAGGATAATCAATACCTATAAATACTAAATATAAGTCTTTCAACCTTACAGTTTATTTATAGACAGTTAAGTAAAACGCTGAAAAACTACCCATTAAATACTCACACACAGAGTATTTAATACTTTCCTATCTTTGCAAGTGTAATAAATAATCTTCTTTTAATTTATCACAGATACCCATAAAAACTGAGTTATAACATTATAAGTATTGAGGAAAGTTTACACTGAATCATATATATGCTTACAAAGTAATACTGCCTTCTTTCAAACTATATACAGTTTTCTTCTAAACTATATATCATTCATTTCTAAACTGTATATAATCTAGAAATCAACTATATATAAAACAAAAGCTAACCATTGACGACCATTATCATCGTTTAGTTAGCTTTTCCGTTATAACATAAATATCACACAGATAATCTGTATAAAAAAATCTACAATTCTATCTTTATTACTTTTACATTTTGAGCCTTCACGGTAGTAATCAGTGGAGAGTAGGGTAGCAGAGAAACTTTTTCCTTCTTTCCACTAATCAACTCTTTTGCCTCTATTTGTTCTATAGGTTGCATTTTTAGATAATCAAAAGCGTGCGAAGGGATATTTATATGAAGTTCTTTATCATCATCGCTAAAGTTTACAGCAACTACAAGCAAGGTATTATCGTATTTACGCAAGAAAGCATATTGTCTATGCTCATCAAAATGTTTATATCCTTTGTTCACATAAGTAAGGTCAAAGAACAAGCCGTCTGATATAGCTTTCTCCTTGCGTGCCATTGAAAGAATCTTTTTATATTGCTTGTAGAGTTGTTTTTCCTCTTTAGTTAGCAACTTGTCGTCATATTCTCCTCCGTTTATCCAACGTCTTATGGTGTCCACACTCCAGTAGTCGAAGATTGTAGTTCTGCCGTCTGTACCGCTAAACCCTTCATTGTCCATTCCTCGTTCGCCAAATTCTTGTCCAAAATATATCATCACGGGATTGGTGTTCATCAATGCTGAAACAGCAAGAGCAGGTATTGCCCTCTGTGGATTGACTGCAAAGAAGTTTGAAGCTATTCGTTGCTCATCGTGATTTTCTAAGAAATAAAGCATACGCTGTTCTATTCCGCCAAGCGACTGCCAACAATTTGTTATTGCAGTGGCTGACTCACGGTAGCAGATAATATCTTTCAAAGTGTCATACAGTCCAACCTTGTCATACAGATAGTCAAACTTACCAATGTTTATGTAGTTATGATATTCTTGTGGATTATACACTTCCGCAATGAATAATATATCAGGAAAATGTTCTTTAACTTGCGGTATTGCCCAAGCCCAAAACTCCACAGGAGTCATCTCTGCCATATCGCAACGAAAACCATCTATGTTCTTACCAGCCCAATATAGCAGAATGTGGAGCATTTTGTGCCAAGTGTCGGGAGTAGGAGAGAAGTGTTTCTCTCTGCCCGATAGATAGTCCACTCCATAGTTTAGTTTAATGGTTTCGTACCAATCGTTTACTGACGGCGATGATGTGAAGCAATCGTTTCCAGTAGCTTTTGCAGGTTGCTCTTTATAGTCTATCTCTCCGTCAATATTTGATATATATTTGGTGCTAAAGCTCTCATTACCTATATAATAGAAGTTATTGTTTGGACTAAAAGAAAGCCTTGTGTTGTCATTAGCTCCGAAGTTTGTAGCATCTGACGGACATTTATCTGAATGATACTGACGTGCAACGTGATTTGGAACGAAGTCGATTATAGCTTTAAGTCCTGCTTTGTGAGTACGAGCAATCATATCTTCAAACTCGCTCATTCTGTTGCTTACGTCAGTAGCCAAGTCTGGGTCTACATCATAATAGTCTTTAATTGCATACGGTGAGCCAGCTTTTCCCTTTACAATCTGAGGAGTGTCTTTTCGTATTCCGTATTTACTATAATCGGTCTGTGTAGCATGTTCTATCACACCGGTGTACCAAATGTGCGTTGTTCCAAGTTTCTTTATCTCCTTGAGAGCCTTATCTGTAAAGTCGTTAAACTTGCCAACTCCGTTTTGTTCAATACTTCCGTTTTGTATTAGCTTATCGTTTGTGTTGCCAAACAAACGAGTCATCACTTGATATATTATTATCTTGTTGCTCATTATAATGTTAGCCTTTATGCGTTTTATCACTAGTCAATATGCAGATTATTTTCATAAGGAAACCATCTTTTATTTATCTGCTTTTTACAGATACAAAAATAGCGTGTCTTATTATATTAGACACGCTATTTGACTATATATTATCAGTTTCTTAACTATATATTACTGACAAGTCAGCTATATATAATCTATTTCTTAACTGTATATACTTTTCTTTTGTATTGTTTTAAGCCACTCCGTTAGCTTCAACCGATGGTTCAATCTTCTTTATAAGACCTTGAAGTACTGCACCAGGTCCACACTCAGTGAATGTAGTTGCTCCGTCTGCAACCATATTTTTCACAGTCTGTGTCCAACGTACAGGTGATGCCAACTGCGATATAAGATTTTTCTTAATCTCTTGAGGGCAAGTATATGGTTTAGCATCTACGTTTTGATAAACTGGGCATATTGGTTTGTTAAAGTTTATGCTGTTGATAGCAGCTTCAAGTTCTTCTTTAGCAGGTTGCATAAGTGGTGAGTGAAACGCTCCGCCTACTTTCAGAGGCAATGCTCTTTTTGCTCCTGCTTCTTTCAGCTTTTCGCAAGCTGTGTTTACACCTTCAATAGAACCCGATATTACTATCTGTCCCGGACAGTTATAGTTTGCTGCCACACACACTTCTCCGTTTTGGCTTACTTCTGCACATACTTTTTCTACCACTTCATCGCTCAATCCTAAGATAGCAGCCATTGTAGAAGGTGCTTTTTCACAAGCCTTTTGCATAGCCATAGCTCTTGCGTAAACTAGGCGTAAGCCGTCTTCAAAGCTCAACACTTTTGCAGCTACAAGTGCAGAAAACTCTCCTAGAGAGTGTCCAGCAGTCATTTCTGGCTTAAACTCATCGCCCAAGCAAAGTGCAGAGATGATAGAGTGTAGGAAAACTGCAGGTTGTGTAACCTTTGTTTGTTTTAGCTCGTCATCAGTTCCGTTGAACATGATGTCTGTTATTCTATATCCTAATATCTCGTTTGCTTTTTCGAACAATTCTTTTGCTAATGGCGAATTGTCATACAAGTCTTTGCCCATTCCTACGAATTGAGCCCCTTGTCCAGGAAATACAAATGCTTTCATCTTATAATCTAATTAAAGTTTCGGGCAAAGTTATTTATTTTCTCCATACAACCGCACATTATGCTCATTTTTGTGCAATCATAGTCCGCAAAATGACTATAGAAAACCTGTTTTCAAACTATATATAATTAAGAAGTCAATTATATATGGTATAGTTTTTGTTTATATATAACTGAAAAGACAACCATATACACTTTGCAAAAGGCAAATAGTTAGTCAATAGTTTGAATATTTTACAATAAATATTGCGCCTATAACAATTTATTGTTTTTATGTAGAACAAAAGAACTTATCTTTGCGTCTTATTATGGGGTGGTATATAATTATGTGTCTTTCAAAAGAGATAGCTCACAAGAACGAATGTATATCATTGCAGTAAAAAATAAATGAAACAAGAAAATAAGTAAGAACAATAATTATATGAATTACACTGAAATTCTATTAGAGAAAATAACTGAGGGAATACAAGAAAAGAAAGGCAAGAACATAGTTATATCTGACCTTAGCAGTATAGAAGACGCTTCTTGCAACTATTTCGTGATATGTCAAGGCAACTCACCAAGTCATGTGAGTTCTATAGTAGATTCAATCAAAGACTTTGCACGTAAGGGTGCAGGAGCAAAAGCCTTAGCCATTGACGGCCTAAAGAATGCAGAATGGGTGGCTATGGACTATGCAGATGTTATGGTGCATGTATTCTTGCCAGACAGAAGAGAGTTTTATAACCTTGAAACCTTATGGGCTGATGCCGAACTGACAACTATTCCTGATTTAGACTAATAATATCATCA
>JAUMWZ010000036.1 GCA_030529405.1 Bacteroides sp.
TATGGTTTGCAAATCGGCTATATATAGTTTACAAATCAGTTGTATATCATTTGCAGATTGACTGTACATAGTTTCCTATTGGGCTTAATATGCTCGCAAGAACCAATAACCTATACTTACAACAGAATATAAAAAAGCTACTATCACGGATAATATTATCTGCGTGATAGTAGCTTAATATTTTCGCTCCAACATCAGACTACCGAAAGTCCGTTTGTGGATTATTGATACATAAATCTTTTGATACTCTTCTTTGGAGTCTTTTCAAATTCTTCGTGATATATCTTCACGCTGGCTATTTGGCTATATGCAGGTATCATTGCGTTTAACGACACTCTGTTTTCTTCCATTATACCAGCAAGCTCTTCATCTTGCACACCGTTTGCCAAAGCTTCGTCAAAATCAGGGTAAATAAGTGCTACAAGCTTGTCTTCTTTCTGTATAACTATGCTTTCTGCAACGTATGGCAAGTTGTTTAGCTTATCTTCTATCTCCTCTGGGTAAATATTCTGTCCGCTTGGACCAAGTAGCATGTTCTTGCTTCTTCCCTTTATTGTGATGTTGCCTTCTTCATCAATAAGACCTAAGTCGCCAGTATGTAGCCAGCCGTCAGAGTCTAACACAGCTCTTGTTGCTTCTTCATTTTTGTAGTAGCCAAGCATCACGTTGTCGCCTTTACACAATATTTCGCCTACAACATTATGAGGGTCTGATGAGTTAATCTTCACTTCCATTCTCGGAGCGGCTTTACCACACGAGCCTTGTTTGAACTCTTTCCAGTCTTCGTATGAAATGATTGGACCACATTCAGTCATACCATATCCAACTGTATAAGGGAATCCGATGCGTTTTAATAGTTTCTCAATATCTTGATTAAACGCTGCTCCGCCCACAATTACTTGTATGAAGTTTCCACCAAAACCTTTGCTCATCTCTTCTTTAACCTTCTCCATTATCTTGTCGCTGATTATTGGAAGTTTCAACAACATACGCATAGGTGTTGTATCTAGCTTAGGCAGAACGTTTTTCTTTATAATCTTCTCGATGATTAAAGGCACTGCAATGATAATTCTAGGTTGCACTTGCGCAAAAGCTTGGAAGATTATCTTCGGACTTGGCATGCGTGTTAAGAAGAATACTTGACAACCTGCTGCAAACTCATATATGAATTCGAAAGAAAGTCCGTACATGTGTGCCATTGGCAACATAGACACAACTTTGTCGCCAGGCTCAAGTGTTAGCACCTCAAAGGCGAATTTGGTGTTAGACCATAGACTTCTGTAAGGCAACATAACTCCTTTTGACGAGCTAGTTGTACCAGATGTGTAGTTAATCATAGCCAGTTCTTCCGGACTGTCTTTATGGTATGAAATGTGTTCTACACGGAAGTTCTTTGGATACTTCTTGCCAAACATCTCGTTCAAGTGTTCTCTAGCATAGGTCAAGCGTTCTGAACGAGAAACAAGTAGTGTGTAGTCTTGCATAAGGAATACGCCCTCCAACATAGGCATAGCTGCCTCGTTCAGGTTTTCCCATACCATGTCGCCTACGAATAGTAGCTTTGCGTCAGAGTGATTAACAATGTGGTGTATGTTGTCTGACTTGAACTCGTGAAGAATAGGTACTACCACCGCACCATAGGTCAGAGTGGCAAGAAATGTTACTCCCCAGTGTGATGAGTTTCTGCCACAGATGGCTATTTTGTCGCCTTTTTGCACTCCACTTTCTTCAAAGAATATGTGTAGCTTTTCTATTTTTCGTGCCACATCTTTATACTGAAGTGTTGCTCCCATATAGTCTGTAAGAGCATCTCTATCCCAGTTCTTCTTAATGCTTTCTTCTATGTATCGTATAAAGCTCTTCTCCATATTACATCATGTTTTGTTTGATTTTCAATATTATATATTCCGTTTACAAACCGTATACAACTGACTTGTAGATTATATATACTTGACTTGCAAATTGTATATATTTGGATTGTAAACTATATATAGTCTAATAAACGACTATATACAACTAAGGTGCAAATATATAGCTAAATATGCATCAGCCAATATACTTGCACCTTAAATTTATTCAACTAGTGTGGTCGAACACACTCTGTTTTGCTGTAAATGTTAGTATCTAAAGCCTAGAGTAAAGGTTAGTCTGCTGTTGCTGTTGTCTGACTTAAACCCTTTTCCCTTAGTCAAATCTTTCGATTCGAATGGGAAAAATTCTCCAGTGTTATGTGAGTATTGATATGCAACATCAAAGTACATTGACTTAGTTCTATATCCCAATCCGGCAGTATATCTGTTTGTTGCACCATAGTTTTCATATTCAGGGTCTGTTCTCAAACTGTTATTTTGCAATCTCTTAAACGCTTCGTTGTGGTTTATGCCAGATGTGATGTGGTTATATCCTAGTCTTAGCGCAAGAGTGTTAGATAGTTTGAACTCAGTACCAATCTTTAAGTTATGAACTCCTTCAAACATTTTTCTCACATCATCAGATGCTACCATTGAGTTTCCGTTAGGATCGTCTATGTCTATGCTTGAATTGTCAGAATATTCATATTCAACGCCTACTGCAGCTCGTTGTCCTATCGTTCCACCCATGCTGACATTTAACTTCCACGGAGTAAGAACTCTGTATTCACTCTCTCCCTCGTAGTATTCTCTGTGTCTGTTATGAGGTTTCAAAAGAGCTGGTTGGTGTCCTTCAATACCATAGTCTAACTTCACGTGATTAACCTCTGTGATGTTGTAAAGCGTTGGTGTGTGTATTGCTCCACCTATTCTGAAAGATGAATCTTCTATTGGTCTTGCGATGAAACCTAATTTCAGGTCTATACCTCCACCTTGCATTGAGTAGTAATTGATAAGGTCATATCCGCCTTTCTTCTTTGATGGAATTCCTATGCCAGGAGTGTATATCTCTTCTTGATATACCGACTCTTTGACGTAGTCCAACTTGTGGCTTGTTATTGTAGCACCAATATAGAATCGGTTGTTGAAGTTCATCGAACCGTTTATATCGTAGCTGTATATGCCACCTCTTTCGCTTGAATTGTAAGACATATCTGTCAAATCAGTAGCACCATTGAACAAGTGAAGATATTCTTTTACCACTCCGCCTTCACGCTTAGGTTGTAGCAAGAAAGCTCTATATCCTAATATTCCCAACCAAGGCAAACTGGTGTTTTCGTAAGCACCGTCACTCTTTAGTAAGTTATCATCTACCGCAAGAAGTTTCTCTTTTCCGTCGTCAGAGTATTGTCTTTGTAGAAGGTCAGACATAAGGATTGAAAGAGAATTTTGCATTGTTCCTCTGTAAGTTGTTTCACGGTTGAAGTTTTTTGTCCTCTTATAATTTATGGCGAAGTTGAAGAACTTGTCCGCTGAATATTTGTCAGACATCGGAATGGAATATACAAAACCGAGATTTTCTATCATCATTCCTTTTTTATTCAAACCATTGTTCATGTTTTTATTCACTCCCAATGAGAACATAAGTTCATTACGTCGGAACAAAGCAATAGATGCTGGATTGGTAGATATAGAAGATATATCGCCCCCAAGTGCACTCATTGCACCTCCCATTCCTATATATCTCGCAGTTCCACTGAGGTCATTTTCTGTCGTTCTTAAGCCCTCATAAACCATTGGCTGTGCAAAAACCGAGTGCGACATAAATATAGCTGACATAACAGCTAATAACTTATATATTCTTTTCATAATACTGTCTATTTGTAAAGTGATTATTCTGTTATCTCAATCTCTATCTTCTGCTGTTGCCACTACTACCGTATCCGCCACCTGAGCGAGAAGAACCGCTACTGCTACCATAGTTACCTCCTGAGCGAGATGAGCTTCCTCTATCGTATGAGCCACTATTTCTTGTAGAGCGTTCTACTGGTTCATAGTTTCTAGTTGTGGTTGTTCTTCTGCTAGATTCATCAGACGTGTATCCGCGATATTCGTTGTTTCTCCTTCTGTTTGAAGAACTGTTGTCATATACTCTACTGCTACTTTGTCTGTCGTATCTATCGTATGCTCTGCTACGACTACTTTGTGTTCTGTCCACTCCATAGCTTCTTGATTCGGCTCTGCTTCTTGCACTGTAATAGCCGTTATCACTATATCTGTATCGGTTGTTACCATCTGCCACGTTTCTTCTGCTGTAGTCGTTGTAGTATCGAGGATAGTATCTGTCATAACCATAGTAATATCCATAGTAGCGTGGATAGTAATAGTCGTCATAGTATCCATACCATGAGTAGTAAGGATAGTTCCAGCCGTATCTCCATCTGCTGTATCTGTCCCATCTCCAATCATAACCCCAACCAAAGTTCCAGTTCCATGAGTATCTGTTGTACTTCCAATCCCACCAATATGGATTAGAGTAAGTAGGGAAGGCGTATAGATACATTCCGTCGTCATACACGTTCCAGTCCCAACTTGAAGAAGTGTGGAATCTGAAGTCATAATACAACGGACTTGAAATGCTAACTGCAAATCTTGGATTTCTGAAGCGTATCATTCTTACAGCTTCTTCATAGTCGTCATCACTTCCGTTGAATTCTCCGTTCAGCCATTCTCCTCTTTCTTCTATATCCTTATATTCTGGTCTGTTACGTTTAGTTCCACGTCTGTTATAATTGTCTATTCTTTCGAGTCTTTCTCTTTCAGCTTTGATAGCAGCTATTGCTTTTTCTCTTTTTTCTTTTTCTTCTTTCTCTTTCTTAGCTTTTAGAGCTTCTCTTTCTTCTTTAGTTATTTTTTTAGGCACAAAGTATAGGTCATCGTCCACTACTTGTGCAGTGGCACTCACACTAAAGAACAGTGCCAACACCATAGTATAAATATATCCCTTCATAGCCATATCTTTTTATAGTTAGTAATTGTTTGTCTACTTTTTCGCAATACAAAAATAATATCATAAAACCCCTAAACATACAGATTTTCCCTTATTTACTTTAGGGGAATTCCTATTTCAAATTATCTTTGCTCAATAATATATTGCTAAACTATATAATAAAGATGAGATACTACGAGTTTCAATTCATAACAAAACCTAACACGGAGGTTGTGAAAGATGTACTTACTGCGGTGTTGGCAGACTTAGGATTTGAAAGTTTTGTTACAGAAGATGAATCTGTGAAGGCTTATGTGCAGATGGATTTGTTTGATAATGATGAGCTAAACAATGCTATAAATAACTTCCCGATAGAGGGTGTTGAGCAGATAACATACACTTTCAAGGAGGTTGAAGATAGAAACTGGAACGAGGAATGGGAGAAGAATTACTTCCAGCCTGTGATGATTGCAGACCGTTGCATTATACATAGCACTTTCCACAAAGATATTCCTAAGGCAGAATATGACATTGCTATAAATCCACAAATGGCTTTCGGAACGGGTCATCACGAAACAACTTCGCTCATGATAGAATATCTTTTGGAGGAAGATGTAACTGGAAATGCAGTTATAGATATGGGTTGTGGCACGTCAGTGCTTGCTATTATGGCGAGTATGCGTGGTGCAAACAGATGTACGGCAATAGATATTGACGATTGGTGTGTGCGCAATTCTAAGGAAAATATACAATTAAACAACATCAGCAACATCACTGTTCTCCACGGAGATGCTAACATCTTGCAGGGCGTTGATACTTGCAATCTGTTCATTGCCAACATAAACAGAAACATATTGGTTAATGATATGAGCAAGTATGTTTCTAAGATGGCAGACAAAGCAACCTTGCTTATGAGTGGTTTCTATACTGAAGATATAGACGAGATAAATAAATCTGCCGAAGAAAATGGCTTAACATTCGTGTCGTATAAGCAGAAAAACAACTGGGCAGCAGTTAAGTTTGTGAAGTAAGAATACTGTTTTACAAATAAAACAATAGGGGGTATACGTCGTGATTGACCATACCCCCTTTTCTTTATCTGTTTTCTTGTCTTGCAAACTCTATACAGTCTGCAAATCAGTTATATATACTTTACAAATCAGCCATATATGGTTTGCAAGTCAGATGTATATAGTTTGCAAACAAGCTGTAAACTATCCTTTTTCTAAGTCTTTTAATAGGCTTTCTCAACCTATATAACACAATCTGCCAACCGTATTACCCCTATTTGCCAAACCAACTGCTTTTATAAACCAAACCTACTGCTTTGGAGGACAAAACCAATTACTTTCCCGAGCCAAACCAATTGCTTTGGCGGATAAAACCAACTGTTTTGAATCGCCAACAAAGCTGACTATTTTCCTTATTATACCATTGTCGTTAGCAAAATTCTAAAACAACTCGTTTTTAAGTAAGCGTGCCATTGCCTTTTGACGTCTGTTTTCCAGTTCGTTATAGTTGTTCATTGCGTCATACAGTTGCGACAGTTCTGAGAAATATTCAATCATACTTATCTCTCCACCATTCACAGCCTTGTAAAGAAGTGATATGTTTTCGCGGTAATCCATTGATTGCAAGTATTCTTTCATAAGCTTTTCCACCCTCTCAACCTCCTCGTAATCTTTCGTCAGCTCTGCATACACTTCGTTTCTTGTGTTGTTCAGGTTTTCTTGAGCAATCATGTGGTTAAGTTTGGCTGCTTTACGCTTTCCTTTTTCTTCGAATATAGGTATCGACACACCTACCGTCAGTCCTCTGAACATCACTCCTGCCTCGTTGTTCATTCTGTATCCTAAAGAAATCTTGGGCAACCACCATTGCGATGCAAATTGTTTGTTTCTTGCAGCCACTGTGTTCTCTAGCTGTGCCACTTGCAAAGTGCTGCTTCTCTCTGTCAGCCTATTTTTTAGTTGCTCATAGGTAGGACATCTTTCCATAGTGTCATACGTTGTTGCCTCAAACACTATTTCCTCTCCACCATTTATTTGTTTAAGTTCGGCGTTTAGCTTGCTTATTTCTAGACTGTTAAGTTCTTGTTCGGTCTTTACGTTAAGTTGTTCCAGCTTTATTTTGTTTAAGTCTATGATGCTTGCATCGCCTAATTTCAACTTCATTTCATACATTTTGCGCAGCTCGTTTGCGTTTGCCATGCGCTCTTCAAGTAGTTGTTTCTGCTTTTGAAGAAGTATCATGTCGAGGCAAATCTCCTTAGCTTTTAGCAACACCTCTATGGTTTTCTGCCTAAGAGTGGCTTTGTTTAGCGAATACACCTTCTTGTTTATGGCACTTCTTGATGCATATTTCGTAGGAAAATCAAACGACTGGCTGACGGCAAACTCTTTAACTTGCTCTCCACCTGCCGACTTTTTGCTCCATAGGTTAGAATATTCCACCTCCGGATTGTCCATATTGTTGCTCATCTTTTGCTCCACATTGTTTTTGTGGTATTCATACCCCGCAGACTGTATCTCTTTATTGTTTTTCTGTACCATTTCAAGCACTTCGCAAACTGTATATAGTCGTTTTTGAGAGTATATATAGTTTGGAAGTAAAGTAAATACAGTTAGCAAGACCGTTATATATAGTTTGTTTTTCATAATCTTATACTTGTGTTTTACAGTTAGTTTGTTCGGCTTTCTTTCTGTCTGCATATTCGCGGTAGATGATATATACAGACGGTATGACAAAACCATTCAACAGAGTGGAAGTGATAAGACCGCCGAGTATAACCTTAGCCATCGGACTTTGAATTTCATTGCCTGGAAGGTCAGAACCCAAAGCCAACGGAATTAAAGCAAAGGCAGACGAAAGGGCAGTCATAAGTATCGGGTTTAGTCGGTCAATAGAGCCTGCAACGATACAATCCTTCAAACTCATATTCGTTTCGGACAACAGATGCTTATATCTTCCAACAAGCAACATTCCGTTTCTTGTTGCTATGCCAAACAACGATATAAAACCTATTATTGCAGGAATACTTATCTGCCCCGCCGTGATATATAGCGCAACCACACCTCCAATAAGAGCTAAAGGCAGATTAAGAAGTATGACGAACGACTCTGATACGTTTTTGAATTCAAAGTATATTAGCAAGAATATCACGAAAAGACTTATAAACGAAGCTATAAACAACAATCTGCTAGCCGTTTTTTCACTCTCAAACTGTCCGCCATATTCTATGTGATAGTCCTTAGGCAATACAATGTTTTCATCAACAATATCCTTTATGTCATCAACAACGCTACGCAAATCTCTACCCTCTACATTTGCAGACACAACAATCTTACGCCTCCCGTTTTCACGGTTAATAGTGTTCAATCCCATTGAGGTGCGTATCTCTGAAACATCACTAATAGGTATCTTCTTACCATCTGATGTGTCTATGCTAACGTCAGATATGTCGTTTATCGTTTTAATATCTCTGTTGTCGTATTTCAACCTCAAATCAAACTGTTTGTTACCTTCATATACAGACGAAACAACATTACCTGCCATCGCAACCGATATGAACTGAGAAAACTCTGGTATACTGATTCCTGCTTGTTTCAACATCTCACGGCGAGGAATAATCTCCACTTGAGGACGCTCAACAAGTTGCTCTACATTCAAATCTACAATACCTTCAACAGAAGAAATGTTGTTCTTTATCTCATTTGCTAGCTTATACATAGTTGTAACATTATCGCCAAACAGCTTGATAGCTATATTCGCCCTCGTACCTGATAACATTGCATCTATTCGGTGGCTTATCGGTTGCCCAATCTCTATATTTGCACCCGCTATATTCGATAGTTTATCGCGAACATCTAATGCTACTTCATATTTAGAACGTTTATCAAGTTCGAACGGAGCCTCTATCTCTGACACATTAACACCTAATGCGTGTTCGTCAAGTTCTGCACGACCCGTTTTGCGAGCAACGGTCTTTATCTCGGGAATAGTTAATAACATCTCTTCTGCACGTCTACCAATTGCTTCGCTTTCTTCAAGACTTATTCCCGGCATAGAGCTTATGTTTATCGTGAACGAACCTTCGTTGAAGGGTGGAAGAAAGCTACGTCCCATGAAGAATAACAATACTGTTGATGCCAAGAATACTGCTATTGTGGCAGAAAGAAACACTTTCTTGTGGTTTATAATACATCGCAAAGAGCGTTCGTAAACATATTTTAGGCGGACAATAAGTATAGGCTCGGTAGTTTTCTTTAACTCTTTGGTAGAACCCAATAGATAAGAGCAAAGCACAGGAGTGACAGTCAGCGATACAACTGTAGATGCAACCAAAGCAACTATAAAAGCAATTCCAAGAGGAATAAGCATTCTACCCTCTAAACCACTAAGGAAAAACAGAGGAATAAAGCTCGCCACAATTATAAGTGTAGAATTAAGTATTGGCATACGTACCTCTTTTGACGCCTCAAACACCACTTTTATAACTCCCAATCGTTCTTCTTTTGGTTTTAGACTATTCTCACGCAACCGCTTATATACGTTTTCTACATCTACAATAGCATCATCAACAAGCGAGCCAATAGCTATTGCCATACCTCCAAGACTCATTGTGTTTATGCTAAGACCCATATAGTGAAGAGTTACTACAGATACAAGCAACGATAAAGGTAAAGTTATCAGCGAGATAATTGTTGTTCGCACATTCATCAAGAATATAACAAGAACGATGACAACGAATATACCTCCCTCTAAAAGTGCTGTTCTCACGTTCTTTATTGAACTATTGATGAAGGTTGTTTGACGGAATATGTCGGTAGAGATTGTTATGCCTTTCGGTATAGACTTACTTATCTCTGCAAGGCTATTGTCTATTGTTTCCGTCAGTTTCTTAGTGTCTACATTCGGCTGCTTTGTTACAGTCAGAAGTACGGCATCTTTACCTTTCACAGAGGCTGCCCCCATTTTCGGAACTCTGTCACCTATCTTTACTTCTGCAATATCTGACAGTGAGATGTTATATGTATTTACTTGCTTTACAAACGCAGAAGAAATTAGATCTAAACTATTAACAGATAAAATGCCACGTATTATATATTCATTTCCAAAATCATATATAATTCCTCCATTCACATTTGAGTTTATTTCTTCAACAGCTTGAACCGCCTCAGAAAGTGAAACACCATAGTGCTTCATCTTATTGTGGTTCAGTAGTATCTGATATTCTCTGACCTCGCCACCAATAACAGACACCTGCGCAACTCCACCACTTGACAGCAAACGTGGTCTGATATTCCACTCAGCTATTGTACGAAGTTCTTGCTGACTGACTGTGTCTGACGTCAAGCCTATAATCATCATCTCGCCAAGTATTGACGATTGTGGTCCTAAGGTAGGTTTACCAACTCCTTTGGGCAATAGATGTTGCACGGCAGACAACTTTTCTGTTACTATCTGACGAGCTAAGTATATGTCTGTATCCCAATCAAATTCCACCCAAACAATAGAGAATCCATTGGTAGCAGTAGAGCGTACTCTTCTAACTCCAGCAGCACCGTTCACGGCAGTTTCTATCGGAAAGTTTATGTTTAACTCCACTTCTTCGGTAGCCATAGAATTAGCTTCCGTCATAACCACCACTGTTGGCGCGTTAAGGTCAGGGAAAACATCTACTTCTGTTCTGTAAGTTGTATATATACCTACTATAAACAGAATGACACCCAAGCATAAAACAATCAGACGATTACTTAGAGATTTCTCAATAATATAGTTAAGCATAATCGTAGTTTTTAATTGTTTGTTTCATCAATGAGTATGTCCCGGAATAGAGTTAGATGCACCCGCCATCTTGACTGACTGCACTCCCGAAGTAACTATTCTATCTCCTGCCTTCACACCCTTAACAACTTCCGCCATAACTCCGTTGTTTTGTCCGAGCAACACTTCTTGTTTTTCGTAAAGGTCTTTATGAAGTTGCTTGTAAACGTATGTTGCTCCCTGCTCAATGCTTATAGAAGTCAGAGGCAAATTGATAGAGTTTTTCTTTGAATTAAGTAGCAGATACACCTCAACGAATGTTCCATTTATCAATCCGTCTATATTGTTCATCTCGAAAGTAACGGGTACGTAATATCCGTCATTAAGGCTTTTGCCATAAGAAAGCAACTTCCCGCCGTTTTTTGATACTTCATACACCTTTCCGCTGTTTGCACATACTATGTTAGCCGTATATATATCTTTCAATAGATGATAATATCTCTGTGGTACTTCTGCTACTAGTTGCATCTTGTTGCTCTTTGACACAACTCCCAACGTACGTCCTACCTCAACATATTCGCCATTTCTGACGTCAATTCTCTTTACATATCCTGAGTATGGAGGTAATATTTTCTGTCCGGAGTGAGTATAGCTCTTTCCCAAAGCATCATAATCAATCTTTGCATTATCATACTTTTGCTTTGCTATCAAAAGCTCTTTTTCTGCCACAATCTTGTGTTTTGCCAATTCAGCAATACGTTCGTACTCCCTCTTTGCAACATTATATTCTATTGCTCTATGCTCTGCGTGGTCGCCCTC
>JAUMWZ010000037.1 GCA_030529405.1 Bacteroides sp.
TTTGTAAACTGTATATAGTTTGTTTTGAGCTTAATATAGTGTTGATTTTGCTATTAAGTATTTGATGTTTTAATAACTATAATAATAAAACTTTTATGTTGAAAACTATGAATTTTAGAAAATTTATTTTGTTGCTAGTTCTTTCTGTTTCATTCCTTTATGGGTGTAGCAAAGAGACGATAGTAGAGAGAATAGAGGTAGAAGGTGGTTCTCAGATATTGCGTGGAAACGGTACTCCTCAAGACACAGAGGGTAAGGTTGGCGACTGGTATGTAGACCTTTCCACTACAATTATTTATGGACCTAAAACCGATAAAGGTTGGGACAAACAGAAAGGTATATCTTTGAGAGGGAAAAGAGGTAAGAGCACATTGATACTTTCAGGCAATTCTGAACCCTCAGATGAGATTGGTAACGACGGAGACTATTACATAGACCGTAGCAATCAGAACCTATATGGTCCTAAGATGAACGGGAAGTGGGGCAATTCTTCTATTACTTTAAGGGGAGAGAATGGTCGTGGAAACAAGATACTATCGGGAAGTTCAGCTCCAAGTGATACACAAGGAGATGATGGAGACTACTATATAGACGTGGCAAACAATAAGATGTATGGTCCAAAGAAAGCAGGAGTGTGGGGTCAGCCCGTGGTAAATTTGAAAGGACAGAGAGGAGAGTCTGCTAAGATACTCCATGGAAGTTCGATGCCAACAGATGCTGACGGTGTAGATGGAGATTATTACATTGATTTGTCAGAATATAAGTTTTATGGTCCTAAGGCTAATGGAAAGTGGAATCAGGGTATAACACTGAAGGCTAGAGGCAACAAGATTATTGTTGGCAACTCTGCACCAAATAATGAAACAGACGGTATTGTTGGAGATTGGTTTATTGACACTATTGGAAAGGCACTATATGGTCCTAAACAAGAAGAAGGCTGGTTCAATCCTGTAAAAGAGTTTACTGGAACTGTTCATACAGCAGAAGGTGCGCCAGAAGATGAATTGGGTAGCGACGGAGATTACTACATAGACACTAAAAACAATAAAGCCTATGGACCTAAGAAAGGCGGAGAATGGGATACATACTTCTTGAATATGTCAGATGTGGCAGGTAGAATACCAAAATTTATAACCGATGACAAAGCCCCTGTAGATGAATTTGGAGACGATGGCGATATATTCTTAGACACAAAGACGTACAATATATATGGTCCTAAGAAGAACAACAAATGGGGCAACCCTACCGGAAACATAAAGGGAGCTAAGGGAGATAACGGCACAAGTGGTAGCAGAATATTAAGTGGCGAAGGTGTTCCGAGTCAGTCATTGGGTAATAATGGCGATTGGTATGTAGACAAACAGAATAAGAAGATATACGGTCCTAAGACTTCAAACTCTTGGGGAGAAGGCATAGCGTTATAGGAGTCACAAACATTGCAATAGGGATTGGTGTGATAGAAGTTTTTGCTTCATTTCCCAATTGTATATGATTTGCTTTTAGTTTATATATAGCCTTCTTTCAAACCATATACAGCTGATAATTAAACTATATACAAACTAAAATAGCAAAATAACGTGTGTGCTATAAACCTTTGCGGGTTTTGCTATAATATTAAACAGAAATATTTTTTATATGAACATAATAAGAAAACATACTCTTTCTTTCTTCAAAGCATTCGTGGCTATTGTTCTTCCGCTGACCTTCACGTCTTGCACGGAAACGATAATAGAACGTGTTAAAGTTCAGCGCAATGCATCTATACTTTCGGGAGAAGGAGTTCCTACAAGAAATATAGGTAAGGTAGGAGATTACTACATCAACAGTCTAACGGCAGACCTCTTTGGACCTAAAACAAAAGCTGGCTGGAGCGTCACAAAGATTAACCTTCTAGGTGAAGAAGGATATGGAACGGTGGTGCTATCGGGCAATGGTGTGCCAGCCAACAATATCGGCGCGGTGGGAGATTATTATATTGATTTAGAAACAGCCGACCTATATGGTCCAAAACAAGAGAACCTATGGGGTAGCCCTATGTTTAATATGCGTGGAGAGAAGGGAGTTTCTAGCATATTACTATCTGGCGAAGGAGAACCTACAGCAGAGATTGGCAGGTTGGGCGATTGGTATATCGACACAACTACGGGCAAACTGTATGGAGAAAAAACACTCTCTGGTTGGACAAAACATATTGACATGGTAGGAGATAAAGGCATTGGCTCGAAAATACATACTGGCTTTGGACGACCATATAACTCATTAGGAAATGTAGGAGACTATTATATAAATATCAGCACTACAGAACTCTATGGAGCCAAAACAGAAAATGGCTGGACTGCACCTTTATTTGTGATGAGAGGCGAGAAGGGTGGATACAGACAACGATTGCTTGTGGGCAGAGGAGTGCCTAGCTCTGAAACAGGAACAACCTTCGATATATACATAGACCTTAATACGGGAAACATATATGGTCCTAAGTTGCCAATTATAAAATTACCGTTCCCCATTCCAGGCTTAAATAATGACCCATGGGTTGTTTCTTCTACTCAAGGCAATATCTTCGGTTCAAAGGGTAGTGCTGGTGCAAACGGAAACACACTGCATAGCGGCGACACTGCGCCCCAAGACAATCTAGGAGTTGAGGGCGACTGGTATATAGACAAGACAAATAGAAAGCTCTATGGTCCTAAGACCACTACTTGGGGAGTCCCTATAGATTTGTCATAACACACATACTTTGCATACATTTCAGATAACAGAGGTTGCCACATTAGTAAACATACAATATGGCAACCTTTGTTTTATTCTGTCATCTTATTTCTTTTCTTCTTCAATTAAGTTCTTTCTTACAACTTTCTTAGACTTCTCTCAGCCCTTTTTTATTTTATATATAGCTGACTTATAAACTATATATAATCCATTTTCAAACTATATTTAGTTTGCAATTAGTTTGTATATGGTTTACTTTTCTATCTTAAATCGTTTTATTCTCTTATCCATATCCACCATTTCCTTATATTTCTCTCAACAGCATTGAAAAATTTGCAGATGCATTCTTAAAACAATATTTTTGTATCTCCAAAAAAGTACAAACAATTAAATTGACATCTATGATTAGAAGAAGCTGTGCATTTGTTTTTCTTTTCCTTTTTGCTTTGTCAGCCTATGCCCAGAGCAATATCGGGAAGTCTGAAATGACTATATGGTTCGACAAACCAACGAGTTTAGACGGTAAGTCTGTGTGGTATAAAGGCAGAACAAAGGAATGGATTGCCAAGAATAAGCCCGTTTCAGCTGGCGACAGAGCAAGAAATGACGACCAAGAGTGGGAGTCAAAGTCGCTACCTATTGGTAACGGAAGTATAGGCGCAAACATAATGGGCTCGGTGTTTGAAGAAAGAATAACCTTCAACGAAAAGACTTTGTGGCGTGGTGGTCCAAACACAAGCAAGGGAGCCGACTATTATTGGAACGTGAACAAGAACTCTGCGCATCTGCTTAAAGACATACGAAAAGCATTTGAAGAAGGAGATAACGAGAAAGCAGCAAGGCTTACGCGCGACAACTTCAATAGTGTTGTGCCTTACGAATCTACACGTGAAACCCCATTCCGCTTTGGAAGTTTCACAACCATGGGGGAGTTTCTGATAGAAACTTCTCACAACGAGAAGAAAATAACCGATTATAGCCGTGCGTTGCATATAGATTCGGCTTTGGCTGTTGTTGCTTACAATCTTGACGGAGTGAAGTTTGAACGCAAGTATTTCACTTCATACCCTCACAATGTTATGGTGGCAAAGTTCACAGCCAATAAGCAAGGCAGGCAAAACCTTACATTCAGATATACACCAAACCCTGTTTCGCAAGGGACGATGACCGCTGTTGGCAAAAACGAGCTATGCTACACTGCCAAGCTGGACAATAACTCAATGAAATATGTTGTCAGAATACACGCTGAGGCTGTTGGCGGAACTGTTTCTAACGCTAACAACTGCATCACTGTTAAAGATGCTGACGAGGTAGTGTTTTATGTCACTGCCGACACCGACTATAAGATGAACTTCAACCCCGACTTTAAGAATCCACGAACTTATGTAGGAGTCAATCCGGAGAAGACTACAAAGAACTGGTTGTGCAATGCGGTTAAGAAAGGGTATGATAATCTGTGGGTTGCACACTATTCTGACTTTGCATCTCTATTCAATAGAGTTAAGTTGCAAATCAATAACAGTCAATATGCAAACAATATACCAACTGCAGAAAGGCTGTCTAACTACAGAAAAGGAGCAACAGACCATTCGCTAGAAACTCTTTACTATCAGTTTGGTCGCTATCTGTTGATTGCAAGCTCACGCAAGGGCAATATGCCTGCCAATCTTCAAGGTATGTGGCATAACAATGTAGATGGTCCATGGCGAGTAGACTATCACAACAACATAAATCTTCAGATGAACTATTGGCCTGCACTATCAACTAACCTTGCAGAATGCACATTGCCGTTGGTCGATTTCATTGAAACACTAGTAAAACCAGGTGAGAAAACAGCAAAAGCATACTTCGGTGCAAGCGGTTGGACAGCTTCTATATCAGGAAATATATTTGGATTTACTGCTCCACTAGAAAGCAAAGATATGTCGTGGAACTTTAATCCGATGGCAGGACCATGGTTAGCTACTCACGTATGGGACTATTATGCATACACAAAAGACTTGAATTTCCTAAAGAAAAGAGGATATAGCATCATCAAAAGCAGTGCAAACTTTGCGACAGACTATCTGTGGCACAGAGCAGACGGTAGCTATACGGCAGCTCCATCAACATCTCCCGAACACGGACCAGTAGATAAAGGAGCTACGTTTGTTCATGCAGTTGTGCGCGAGGCTTTGTTGAATGCCATTGAAGCATCTAAGATTTTGGGTGTTGATAAAGCAGACAGAGCCAAGTGGGAGAACGTGTTGAAGAACCTAGCACCATATAAAATAGGTCGTTATGGTCAGTTAATGGAATGGTCAGAAGATATAGACGACCCTAACAGTAAGCACCGTCATGTCAATCATCTTTTCTGTTTGCACCCAGGACGTACTCTTTCTCCAATCACAACACCTGAACTTGCCACGGCAGCTAAGGTTGTGTTAAACCACAGAGGAGATGGGGCTACTGGCTGGAGTATGGGTTGGAAACTCAACCAATGGGCAAGACTTCACGACGGAGACAGAGCATATACGCTGTTCCAAAACCTTATAAAAAACGGAACTCTAGATAACCTTTGGGATACACACCCGCCATTTCAGATTGACGGTAACTTTGGTGGAACTGCTGGAATTACAGAAATGTTGCTACAAAGCCATATGGATTTCGTGCATATTCTGCCTGCTTTGCCTACTGCATGGACTGAAGGTGAGGTAAAAGGTTTGAGGGCTAAAGGAAACCTAGAGGTGGATATGAAGTGGAAAGACGGTAAGCTGACTTTGCTGACATTAAGAGGTAAAGTGGGCGATAAGTTTACTTTGCGCTATCAAGATAGAACAAAAGAGGTTACAATAGGTAAGAGCGGAGTGCTTGAAACCAGCTTCTAAGAAAACACTTGTGCAGACTGTCGGTTAAGGCTAATAATCAGCCGTCTGCAAACAATATATAGCTGACTTCCAAATTATATATAGTCTGCAAACTGACTGTATATAGTTTGGAAGTTGTGTATATATACTTTACTTGCGTTGCGTGTTTAAGCAGAAAATATACATACTATCACTGACCCGCTTTCTGAAACTTATAGTTGCTGAAACTGTGATTTGTTGCGCAACAGAAACTTAAAGTTTCAATAAACATTTATCTTTGCATATCAACCCGAAAAAAGACAAAGGATTTATCAAATATATGCAGTCTATGAGAAAGGCAATACTATTATTCTTCTTATTTGTTGTCGTTGTGGGGCTGTATTTTATATACAATCCCGAATATCATTCATTATTTCCTCGTTGCATATTCTTACACCTTACAGGATATAAGTGTGTCGGCTGTGGTTCGCAAAGAGCAATTCACTCTTTGTTACACTTTGATTTAGCATCAGCCATTAGATATAACGCTTTGCTCGTTATATTCATTCCCTACATGATAATGCTGTTTATCTCTACATTGTGGAAGAGCAAGCTGCCAACTATTTATGCCATACTTACTCATCATATCGTTATAAAGACTATTTTTGTAATAGTTTTGTTTTGGGCAGTTCTTAGGAACGTTTACAACTGGTGATATGGTCGTTCGTAATCCTCCTTTTGTGTGTGGTGAAAGATGTGTCTCTTTGTTGTAACAGATTTATCTTCTTGTCTTTAAGGCAATATATCTCCGATGCAAAACATAATATTTATAGGTAAAAAACAATAATAAAAAAACATACTTATCGTGAAGAAAACAAGTTTAATTCTATCGTTTTTGTTTCTGACGTTGTGCTCTGTAACGGCGCAAACAAAGGTTTACAGACTGTCAAACATGGGCATCTTGCCAAACAAGTCGAAAAGTGTTTCTAAGAAGTTTATAAAGGCTTTAGACAAGATAAAGCATGAATCTGCTAAGTCAGACAGTGTGGTCATATTGTTAGAAAAAGGGGAATATCACTTCTATGATACAGAATCGGTAAAGAAAGAATACTACATCTCTAACCACGACCAAACAGCTTTTAAGTATGTTGGTATAGACCTTACGGGAATGAAAAACCTTACTTTCGATGGTAACGGAGCAGATTTGATTTTCCACGGACGTATGCTTCCGATAGCATTAACAGAAAGCAACAACTGTACTCTCAAGAATTTTTCAATAGATTTTCATCGTCCGCAAATGATGCAAGTAAAGATATTGAGCAATGACGGTAGTAATGGAATGACATATAAGATTGATGACAACAGCAACTATAAACTAAATGAAAAAGGACAGTTGGTTTTGTTCGATAAAACATGGGAGAATGTTCCTATAACAGGTATGGCTTTTGAACCAGACACAAAACGAATTGTCTACACAACAAGAGATTTGAACATACAAACAGTAGGCTCTAAAGAGATAGCTAAAGGGGTGTTTCACTCTCCGAGATGGAAAGACAGCAAGTTGGAAAAAGGGCATAAGATAGCTATGCGTACATACTTTAGACCTGCACCAGGTATATTCTTGCACAAGAATAACAACACCAAGCTGGAAAACATTAAGGTACACTTTGCAGAAGGTATGGGACTTTTGGCACAGCTATGTACAAATATTGACCTAAACGGCTTTTGTGTGAGCCTAAAAGAAGGACACAACAGATATTTCACAACACAAGCCGATGCCACACACTTCTCTTCTTGCAAGGGAACTATCAATTCTTTCAATGGACTGTATGAAAATATGATGGACGATGCAATAAACGTTCACGGCACATACTTGAAGATTATAAAGGTTGTTGATAAACATACTGTTATTGGACAATATATGCACCACCAAGCCTATGGCTTCGATTGGGGCTTTGTGAACGATACTGTGCAGTTTGTTCAATCTAATACTATGGATAAGATTGGAAAGGTTAATAAAATAGTTGATATTAAGCCTTATGACAAGTCAGAAGTGTTTGGAGCTAAACAATATATAATCAAGTTGCAAAATGAGTTGAGTCAAGAAATGAACTATATACAGTCTGTGGGAGTGGAAAATCTTACTTGGACACCAAAGGTAAACTTCTGCAATAATGTTGTACGTAACAATAGGGCAAGAGGAGTTCTGTTTAGCACTCCGCAGAGGGTTGTTGTCAGAGAAAATCTGTTTGACCATACCTCAGGGTCTGCAATATTGTTATGTGGAGACTGTAATGGCTGGTTCGAAACAGGCTCATGCACCGAGGTAATAATAGAGAACAACAAGTTTGTTAATGCATTGACTAGTTTGTTCCAATTCACTAATGCCGTAATATCTATATACCCCGAAATACCAAATCTTGCAGGACAAAAAGGCTATTTCCACGGAGGTAAGAAGGGAGCAATAGTGATACAAAACAATGAGTTTCATACTTTCGACGCACCAATATTGTATGCTAAGTCGGTCAATGGAATTGTTTTCAAGAACAATAAGATTATTATGAACAATGACTATAAACCATATCACTGGAACAAAAGCCGTTTCTTGCTTGAAAGAGTAACCAATGCGGAGATAGACTGATTATAGAAACCGATGAACAAATATATAGATATAGAGATAAGTAGCTACAACTACCAACTACCCGATGAAAGAATAGCAAAATATCCGTTATCATCTCGCGACAAATCTAAGCTTTTGGTATATCGTAACGGTAGTATTTCGCATACAGTGTTTGATGATATTGCAAACCAACTGCCTAATGTTGAGCTGATGATATTTAATAACACACGTGTCATTCAAGCACGGTTATATTTTCAGAAAAGCACAGGTGCCAACATAGAAATATTCTGTTTGGAGCCACACAAACCAGCAGATTATGCTCAGAACTTCACAGAAACCAAGTCGGTTGTATGGTATTGCATGATAGGCAATGCTAAGAAATGGAAAGAAGGAACATTGTCTAAGACCATAACTATACGTGGTCAGCAGGTAGAGCTTACTGCAACTAGGGGAGAGCAATGCGGAAATTCGCACAAGATAGTGTTTGAGTGGAACGGAAACGATATTACCTTCTCCGATATACTTGAGCATTTTGGCAACTTGCCTATACCTCCTTATCTCCATCGTGATACTGAGGAGAAAGACAAACAAACCTATCAGACCGTGTATTCTAAGGTTAAAGGGTCTGTTGCTGCTCCTACTGCTGGACTTCATTTCACTCCAAATGTGATTGAAGCTATACACAACAAGGGAATAAAGACAGATGAAGTGACACTACACGTAGGAGCAGGAACTTTCAAACCTGTTAAGGCTGACAACGTGAGTGAGCACGAAATGCACACAGAGTATATTGTTGTGAATAAAAGCACTATTGAGCAGATTATTGCAAACAACTGTGCTGTCATAGCAGTGGGTACAACTTCCGTGCGAACAATAGAGAGCCTTTATCACATAGGTGTCAAATTGTTGCAAAGCGATGCTAAAGATGAGTCTTGTTTGACCGTTACACAGTGGCAACCGTATGAGAACAAAAGCAATATCTCTGCTGAAGATGCTCTGAAAGCGATAATAGTCTACATGAACGTTCATAACATTGAGCAGTTAAAAACAAGTACACAGATAATGATTGCTCCAAGCTATGAGTATAAGATAGTGAAAGCCATTGTTACAAACTTTCATCAACCACAAAGCACACTGCTTTTGTTGGTTTCTGCTTTCGTAGGAAATGATTGGGAACGTATATACGAATATGCTCTTGTCAATGATTTCCGTTTCCTTAGCTATGGAGATTCGTCGTTGCTGATACCTTGACTTTGACTGTGTTTAGGCTTTGCTTTTACTGATGAGTATATAGCCTACACAAGTTCATAATACACAAAAGTCGTACGTTTGAAATAGTAATTTCGCGTACGACTTTTTTATTTGTATAGTGTTATGTTATTGACTAAAACAAAGTTACAGCTATGTTTTTAGCTTGTAGCTCAATGCTTTCCTCTCAAACCAATAAGATGTGAAACCTAAACCGAGTGGTATTTGTGTTATGTCTGATAATGTTTGATTTACAGAATGATATGCATTGTTTTGCAAACCATAAATAGTTTGTTTCTAAACTGTATATAACTGACTTGCAAACTATATACAGTTTATACACAAACTATATACTACTGACCAATAAATTGTATACCTTTGACTAACAACACAAATACCAACCAAAAGACAAGAGAACAAAACAACCACAGATGGCAACAACAGTAAAGATTATCAACCTAGTAAAACATTAGCAGATATGAGCAACATAACCACCACTTTTGCAGGGCTTTCGCTAAGAAACCCTTTTATAGTCAGCAGTTCAGGACTGACAAACAGTGCCGAGAAAAACAAAAAACTTTGCGAAAATGGTGCTGGAGCTATCGTCTTAAAGTCTTTGTTTGAGGAGCAAATAACCTTAGAGGCAAAGCAGGTTGAAGACACTTCATACTATCCTGAAGGTATGGAATATCTTTCAGAATATATCAGACAGCACAAACTTGGCGAATATATAAAGCTGATAAAAGACAGTAAGGCTGTATGTGACATACCAATCATAGCAAGCATAAACTGCTACACCGACTCAGACTGGATAGAGTTTGCAAAAAGAATAGAGGAAGCAGGAGCAGACGCTTTAGAAATAAATATTCTGTCATTACAAACTGCCTTGATGTATGAGTATGGCGAGTTTGAACAAAGACACATTGACATTCTTCGTCATATAAAGAAAACAATCAAAATACCCGTAATCGTGAAGTTAGGAGATAACCTCACAAACCCTATCAAACTAATAGATCAGCTCCACGCAAACGGTGCTGCTGCCATAGTTCTATTTAACCGTTTCTATCAACCAGACATAAACATCGACAAGATGGAGCATAGTTCGGGCGAAGTGTTTAGTAACTCTGCCGACTTTTCGCACCCACTTCGTTGGATAGGTATAGCCTCTTCGGTAGTAACAAAGATAGACTATGCCGCATCGGGAGGTATATGTTGCCCAGAGAATGTTGTCAAATCTATCCTTGCTGGTGCTACAGCTGTGGAAGTGTGTAGTGCTATCTACAAAGAGGGTAATAAGTTTATAGAAAAGTGTAATACTTTCTTGGCAGATTGGATGAACGAAAAGGGCTTTGAAAGTATTGAACAATTTAAGGGAAAACTAAAGACAAAAGATGTGCAAGGGGTTAATACCTTTGAGCGCACACAGTTCTTGAAATATTTCGGACAGAAATAGAGCCACATAACAGAATATATAACAATGGGGCGGTAGCTAAATACTACCGCCCCATTCTGTTATATCACATAATCTGTCTGTACGTCACGCTCCTACCCTAACCCATCGTCACCGCTTCAAAGGCTAATATTCCGCCACCCAGCAAACAATATATAGCCGATTTACAGGTTATATATAGCTGACTTTTAATTTATATACAGCCTGCAAAACAGCTATATATAGTTTAGAAATAGACTATATATGATTTATAAAGCAGGCGTT
>JAUMWZ010000038.1:0-9920 GCA_030529405.1 Bacteroides sp.
AAGAATATGCAAGAATGAGTATCTAAATCTCTCGCCCTTGTGGTAGTTTGCCAAACGGTTTGTTGGCTAAGGCAAGTCGTAATGTCTCACATTTGTTTGAACGAAGTGAGTTTGTGAAACATAGACTTGCCGGCAACAAACGGCAAACGGACACACAGGCGAAACCTTTTCTTGGTTCTTCTTTTCAGTTTTGAAAGGAAGAACATCACTGACAAAAGGAGAAGAAAAGAAGAAAATAAAATAAGAATAAGCAAGATAAAAGGAGAGAAGAGAATTTCTGAAAATAAGAACATTACTGACAAAAAGAGAAGATAATAAGAAATGAAAGAACTATAAGAAAAAGTGTTTCCTTATTTATATATAGCTGAAAAATCAGCTGTATATAACTTCTTTGCAAACTATATATAACTGACTTCTAAATTATATACTGTTTGCAACTAGGGGTTTAATGGCTTTTAGGGAGTTTATATGCAGAGAGAAACCACGAAGAAATAATTAAATATGCAAAATATGTGTTGTCTGTGTCGTTGTTTTACTACTTTTGTAACTAATATATGGTTACTATGCTATGTCTAATAATACTGAATATAAATATCTGAACAATATAGTAAGCCCCGAATCTCTACGTAAACTAAGCATAGACGAGTTGCCTGCCGTGTGTGATGAGTTGAGAAACGAAATAATCAAACAGGTTTCAACAACTCCGGGACACTTTGGCTCAAGTCTGGGAGCAGTAGAGCTTACGGTTGCTTTGCATTACGTTTTCAACACACCTTATGACCGTATTGTGTGGGACGTAGGTCATCAAGCATACGGACACAAGATGATTACGGGAAGAAGAGAGAAGTTTTGCACAAACAGAAAATATAAGGGAATAAAGCCATTCCCATCGCCCGATGAAAGTGAGTATGATACTTTTACTTGCGGACATGCATCAAACTCAATCTCAGTGGCACTGGGAATGAGTGTGGCGGCAGAAAAGAAAGGCGAGAGAAACAGAAAGATTGTTGCCGTAATAGGTGATGGCTCAATGAGTGGCGGACTTGCTTTTGAAGGACTAAACAACGCTTCTAACACGCCAAACAACTTGCTGATAGTGCTGAACGATAACGATATGTCTATCGACAGAAGTGTGGGAGGAATGAAACAATATTTGTTTAATCTGACAACATCGAGCACTTACAACAAACTGCGTAAAGAGACATCAAGCATATTGAGAAAATTTGGAATACTTGATGACAAGAGAAGAAAAGCACTTATACGTTTGGGCAACAGCTTGAAGTCGATAGCTGCCGAGCAACAAAATGTGTTTGAGGGAATGAATATAAGATACTTCGGACCCATAGACGGGCACGATGTGAAGAATCTGACCAAGGTTTTGTCTGAAATAAAAAACTATAAGGGACCAAAGATACTACACCTGCACACTGTGAAAGGAAAGGGGTTTGCGCCAGCAGAAGAGCAAGCAACAATATGGCATGCTCCGGGAAAATTTAATCCAGATACGGGCGAACGCATAGTTATGGATACTTCTGGAATGCCACCACTATATCAAGAAGTGTTTGGAAATACAGTGGTAGAGTTGGCTAGGAAGAACGATAGGATAATTGGTGTAACGCCAGCAATGCCGTCGGGCTGTTCTTTGAACATTATGATGAAAGAAATGCCTGACAGAGCATTCGATGTTGGTATAGCAGAGGGGCATGCTGTGACTTTCTCTGGAGGTATGTCTAAAGAAGGAATGTTGCCGTTTTGCAACGTATATTCGTCTTTCTTGCAACGTGCCTATGATAATGTTATACACGATGTAGCTATACAGAACCTGAACGTAGTATTTTGTTTAGACCGTGCAGGACTAGTGGGAGAAGACGGAGCAACACATCATGGAGCTTACGATATTGCATGTCTTAGAGCTGTGCCAAATATGACCGTGTCGGCACCAATGAACGAACACGAACTAAGAAATTTAATGTATACAGCCCAACTACCAAATAAAGGAGCATTCGTTATAAGATATCCGCGAGGAAGAGGAAATATAGTGAACTGGAAAAATGAGTTTGAGGAGATACAAATAGGTAAAGGACGAAAACTCAAAAGTGGTTCAGATGTTGCTGTCATAAGTTACGGAACAATAGGAAATATAGCTGTTGAGGCTATAAAGCAAGTAGAGGCTGAAACAAATCTGTCTGTGGCACACTATGATTTGAGGTTTGTAAAGCCGTTAGATGAAGAAATGCTACACGAGGTTTGTTCTTCGTTTAATAAAGTTTTGACAATAGAAGACGGCTGTATTAAAGGAGGTATGGGCAGTGCTATACTCGAATTTATGGCAGACAATGAATACCACGTGAAGGTAAAAAGAATAGGTATCCCCGATGAGTTTATTGAACACGGAACAATACCAGAATTATACACGGAGTGTGGAATGGATAAAGAGGCGATAGTAAAAGCTATTAAGGAAATATAATATACATAGTTATGAAAATAATTATAGCAGGAGCAGGAAATGTAGGTACTCACTTAGCACGACTTTTGTCTGAAGAAAAAGAGGACATAATACTTATTGACGATAATGAAGATAATCTTACCGAGATAAGTGAAAACTGCGATTTGCTTACGGTTACAGCTTCTACGACATCTATTTCAGCAATGAAAGAAGTTGGAGTGAAAGAGGCTTCCTTGTTTATTGCCGTTACGCCAGATGAAAGCCGTAATATCACAGCTTGTATGATAGCTCGAAATTTGGGAGCGAAAAAGACAGTTGCCAGAATAGATAATTATGAATATCTGAAACCTAAGAACAAAGAGTTTTTCAAACAATTAGGGGTTGATTCTTTAATCTATCCTGAGATGCTGGCAGCCAAAGAGATTGTGTCTTCTGTAAAAATGAGTTGGGTGCGTCAGTGGTGGGAATTTTGCGGAGGAGCACTGCTGCTTATCGGAGCAAAGATGCGTGAAACAGCAGAGATATTAAACATACCTTTGAAGGAAATTGGGGGAGACAACTCTCCATATCATATAGTAGCTATAAAAAGAGGTAATGAGACTATAATACCAAGAGGTGAAGATGTTGTCAAACTGAACGATATAGTGTACTTCACTACAACACGCAAATATATTCCATACATACGTAAGATTGCAGGAAAGGAAGACTATCCTGACGTGAAAAATATGATGATTATGGGAGGTAGCCGTATAGCTGTGAAAACAGCAGAATACGTTCCTGAATACATGAAACTCAAGATTATTGAAAGAGATATAAATAGATGTACGAGGCTGACAGAGTTGCTTGACGATAAAACTATGATTATAAATGGCGACGGTAGAGATATGAATCTTCTGCTAGATGAAGGAATTAAAAACACGGAAGCCTTTGTTGCTCTTACAGGTAATTCAGAAACAAATATTCTTGCGTGCTTAGCTGCCAAGAGAATGGGAGTGAAAAAAACTGTTGCTGAAGTAGAAAATATCGACTACATAAATATGGCTGAGAGCTTAGACATTGGAACTGTGATAAACAAAAAGAAGATTGCAGCTAGCCACATTTATCAGATGATGTTAGACGCAGATGTGTCTAACGTGAAGTGCTTGACTTTTGCCAACGCAGATGTGGCAGAGTTTACTGTACCAGAAGGTGCTAAGATAACTAAGCACTTAATAAAAGACTTGGGGTTGCCTAAGGGTACAACTATTGGAGGGCTTATACGCGACGGAGAAGGAATGATGGCTAATGGCGAAACTCTAGTACGCCCAGGCGACCATGTTGTTGTATTCAGCCTTAGTATGATGTCAAAGAAACTCGAAAAATACTTCCATTAGATTTTATCCTATGATAAATACCAAAATGATAATGCGGATATTAGGCTTTCTTCTACAAATAGAAAGTCTTATGTTCTTAATATGTTTAGGAGTGTCTTTAGCCTATGGTGGAGAAGATTATCTCGGGTTTGCAATAGCAACAGCCATTTCTGCAGTTGCAGGTGTAACCTTCCTTTTTCTAGGTAAAGGAGCAGACAGGAAACTAAATAGAAGAGATGGATATGTCATTGTAAGTTTCTCTTGGCTTATCTTTTCAATCTTCGGAGCAATACCATATTTAGTTGGTGGATATATTCCTAACATCACAGATGCTTTCTTTGAAACGATGTCGGGTTTTACTAGTACGGGTTCCACAATACTGAATAACATAGAAGAAATGCCTCATGGAATTTTGTTCTGGAGAGCCTTTACACAATGGATTGGAGGATTAGGAATTGTGTTCTTCACAATAGCCGTATTGCCTATATTTGGTATTGGAGGAATTCAAGTTTTCGCTGCAGAAGCCAGCGGGCCAACACACGATAAGGTTCACCCTCGTATAGGAGTTACAGCAAAATGGATATGGATAATATATACAAGTATGACCGTTGTTTTGGTTGGACTTCTGTACTTCGGAGGTATGGAGATGTTCGACTCCGTTTGTCATGCGCTTACTACAACCAGTACTGGAGGTTTCTCTACCAAGCAAGCTAGTATAGAAAGCTATAACTCTGCTTATATCGACTATGTGCTTATTGTCTTTATGTTTCTTTCTGGTATAAACTTCACTCTTTTGCTATTCTTGTTTAGTGGCAAGATTAAAAAGTTTATAGGCGATATTGAGCTTAAAGCGTACATTATTGGAGTGGTGGTTGTTGCAGGCATCATTGCTCTTGGACTTTATTCTGCCAATATCTTTGGTGCAGAAGAATCTTTCAGAAAATCCTTGTTTCAGGTTGTTTCGTTGCAAACATCTACAGGGTTTTCTACCGCCGACTATATGCTTTGGCCCTCTGTTTTGTGGGGTTTGCTTGTCATTGTTATGCTAACGGGAGCTTGTGCGGGTAGCACCTCGGGGGGGATAAAGTTTATCCGTGTTGTAATCCTGTTTAAGATAGCAAAGAATGAATTTAAGCACATTCTTCACCCTAATGCAGTTTTGCCTGTAAGGGTTAATAAGCACGTGGTTTCGCAAAACATACAGTCCACAGTACTTGCCTTTACTTTCTTGTATGCAATTATTATCATGCTAAGCATACTTATACTATTGGCTCTTGGAGTAGACTTTCTAGAGTCGGTGGGCACTGTTGTTTCATCGGTGGGTAATATGGGACCAGCTTTGGGAACTTGTGGTCCTGAATATTCGTGGTCTTCACTTCCCGATGCAGCTAAGTGGCTTTTGTCATTCTTGATGTTACTTGGCAGATTGGAACTGTTTACTGTCTTACTATTATTTAATCCGGACTTCTGGAAGAAAAACTAATAAACTAAACGTATTGAATGAAAAGCCCGAAATGTATATAAATACAAATCGGGCTATTTTTTTATATATCTTCCTTTTCTATTATTTACAGTTTGAAAGAATATAATATATAGTTTGAATATGCATTATTCATCGTTTGCCTGCAACGTAATAGTATGTTCAGTTATGCTATTGCTCGGTTTTGTTACTAAAAACAGCCTTTGTGCAGGTCGTATATCTTTACATATTCCACATAATAAATCTAAAGAATTGAGTTTTATCTTTGTTTTTTTGTAGAAGTGTGATACCTTTGCGCCATACTTATAAGAATGTGGACAGATTTGAATAGCTTGCAACCACCCAAAAAAATGCTAAAAACTAATCTTTTATAGCCTTTCAAAGCTTGTAAGCAATATTCCCTACAGAACATATTCTTTAAGTTATCCGTTTTTTATATATATAAATTAAATCATAATATATGGGATACTTATTTACATCTGAGTCTGTGTCGGAAGGACACCCAGACAAGGTAGCAGACCAAATATCAGACGCCATATTGGACAAAATATTGGCTTATGATGAAGAATCAAAAGTAGCTTGCGAAACATTAGTAACTACAGGGCAAGTAGTTCTTGCGGGCGAAGTTAAGACAAGAGCATACGTTGATTTGCAACAAATAGCTCGCGATGTGATAGAACGCATAGGATACACAAAAGGCGAATATATGTTTGAAAGCAATTCATGCGGTGTGTTGTCGGCTATTCACGAGCAAAGTGCAGACATCAATAGAGGAGTTGAGCGCGAGGACCCAATGGAACAAGGAGCGGGAGACCAAGGTATGATGTTCGGATATGCAACAAACGAAACAGAAAACTACATGCCTTTGTCGTTAGACCTTTCACATAGAATACTACAAGTGCTTGCTGAAATACGTCGTGAAGGTAAGGAAATGACTTATCTAAGACCTGACTCGAAGAGCCAAGTAACTATTGAGTACGACGACAATGGAAGACCTGCAAGAATAGACACTATCGTTGTGTCTACTCAACACGATGACTTTATAAAACCAACAAGCAACACAGTCGAGGCACAACTTAAAGCTGACGAAGAAATGCTTGCACGCATAAGAAAAGATGTTATAAACATTCTTATGCCAAGAGTTATTGCCAGCATCACTCATAAAGATGTTTTGGCACTGTTTAATGATAAGATTGTTTACCACGTAAACCCTACAGGTAAGTTCGTTATCGGTGGACCTCATGGCGACACTGGCCTGACAGGTAGAAAGATTATAGTAGATACTTATGGAGGTAAGGGAGCACACGGTGGTGGAGCTTTCTCTGGTAAAGACCCAAGTAAGGTAGACCGTAGTGCAGCTTATGCAGTAAGACACATCGCAAAAAATATGGTTGCGGCAGGAGTAGCAGATGAGATACTTGTGCAGGTAAGTTATGCTATCGGTGTGGCAAGGCCTATAAATATATATGTAGATACTTACGGCAGAAAGAACGTAAATATGTCTGACGGAGAGATTGCACAAAAAATTTCAGAAATATTCGATCTCAGACCAAGAGCAATAGAACAAAGGCTTAAATTAAGAATGCCTATCTACGAAGAAACAGCTGCTTACGGACACATGGGACGTGAACCACAAACAGTGGTAAAGACCTTCAATTCAAAATATGAGGGCGAAAAGACTATGGAAGTAGAATTGTTTACGTGGGAAAAACTTGACTATGTAGATGCAATTAAGTCTGCTTTCGGTTTGAAGTAATAAGCTCCATTATAGCACAAAACATATAACTTTTTTAAGGGCGCAAGGCTAATGCTCGGTTATGTTCTCTTTTTGCATAGAACGTAACAAAGTGTTTGCCTTGCGCTCTTTTTGTGTCTTATGCCCTGTATATACATTAAAAAAATAAATATCTACCAGTGAATTTATAAACTATATTCATATCTTTGCTTTTACACAAATAAAATTCGGGTATGAAAATAGTCCTCAACATAATAACACTATTGATTTTTTCTCTGTGTGCTGTATGTTCAAACGCACAAATCTCGAAAGAAACGGAAGATGTTCTTTCAGACTTAGACAATGTTATAGACAGAAAAAGTGAGTTTCATAAAGAAAAAGAAAACTACATAAATGGCTTAAAGTCTAAACTTTCTAGGGCTACTAGTTTAGAAGATAAAGATAAGATATACAAAGATATATATAATGTTTATATACATTATCAGGCAGACTCTGCTATGAGATACATAGAACTAAGAAGTGAGTATGCCATGAATAGTGGCAATGTTAATCTGCATCATGAAATGAAGATAGACAAGGCGTTGGCACTCTCTGTTATGGGTATGTATATAGAGTCTATGAAGTTGCTGAAAGAAATAGGAGCTGAGAAGTTGAATGATGAGAACAGATGCTATTACTACATTGCAATGCGCACCTGCTATGGGTGGATTACAGAATATATAACTAATAAATATAACAGTAAGGACTATGAGCAGACCACTTCGCTTTACAGAGATAGTATAATACTTACAATGCAGAATGGAGTAAACAAGGACATTGTCTTAGCCGAGAGCGAAGTAATAAAAGGAAAAGCCAAAGATGCCCTTGAGATACTTGACCGCATAAACATAGAAAATCTTGACGACAGACAGAAAGCATACCTGCACTACACTCTTTCTCAAGCCTATGAGGTGGAAGGAAAGATTGATGAGGAAGTTAGGTTCTTGGCACTTGCATCAATGGCTGATATAAAGTTTGGTGTCAGAGAGTATGCTGCATTACAGAAACTTGCATACAAGATGTTTGAACTAAAAGACTATAACAGAGCTTACAAGTACTTGGCAAACTCTATGGAAGATGCTGTGTCTTGTAACGCAAGGTTGCGCTTTATTGAGGTGGCACAGATTTTCCCTATAATTGACAATATCTACAAAGAAAACGAGAGGCAAGAGAAGATTATGTATAAGACACTTCTTATAAGTGTGAGCATAATGTTTATTTTCTTGCTTGCCGCTGTCTACTTTTTGTATAGGGGAATGAAACGCTTGCACATAATGAAGCAAGACTTGAGCCTTGCCAACAAGCGACTAAAGGAGGTAAATCTTCAGTTGGAACAAACAGGCAAGATTAAGGAAATGTATATCACTCAGTATCTAGACCGATGTGTGAAATACATTGAGAAACTTGATGCCTACCGTAGAAACTTAGTAAAGTTGTCCATGGCATCGCGTATTGACGACTTGTTTAAGACTATAAAATCTGACGAACTGATAAAAGAAGAGAGAGAAGACTTCTATAAGGAGTTCGACAAAACATTCCTAAAACTATTCCCTGACTTTGTCAATTCACTAAACAATATGCTTATTCCAGAAGCAAGAGTAGAGTTAAAGCAAGGCGAACTTCTAAATACCGAGCTTAGAATTTTTGCTCTCATTAGGCTTGGTGTGACCGACAGTAACCACATAGCTAAGTTCTTAGACTATTCTCTAACCACTATATACAACTACAGAAGTCGTATGCGCAACAAGGCACTTGGCGACAAAGAAACCTTTGAAGAAAGGGTTATGCACTTGTAGGTATGGCTTTGTTATTTTGATAGATAATCTCCCTCTCAAACTATGTTTTTTCTTTGTTAGTTCTTAACAAAAGCTGTTTATTTCAAAAATAAAGACAATATAAACATTAAACCTTTTTGTATATAGCAGTATTAGTATATATTTGTGTCCATAAAAGTTTAACATCATAAAATAACACGAAATGAAAAAAAGTATCGTTTTAGTTGCTTTAGGACTTTTCTCAATGAGCATCTTTGCACAAACTCCTAAAGAAGAACTTCAATTTACGACAGTGAAAGAAATTCCTGTTACTTCAGTTAAAAACCAAAACCGCTCAAGTACTTGCTGGAGCTATTCAGGTTTAGGTTTCTTAGAGGCTGAACTTATACGTTTAGGCAAGGGTAAACACGACCTTTCAGAAATGTTTATCGTACACAAAACAATGCAAGACCGTGCTGTTAACTATGTTCGCTACCACGGTGACAGTTCATTCTCTCCAGGTGGAAGTTTCTATGACATCATATATTGTTTGAAATATTATGGACTAGTGCCACAAGATGTAATGCCAGGAATTATGTATGGCGAAAAACTACCTGTTCACACTGAACTAGACGCTGTTGCAGAAGGTTATGTTAAGGGATTGCTTGCTGCTAAGTTGAAAAAACTAAATCCGATATGGAAGAAAGGTTTAGCAGCTATCTATGACACTTATCTTGGCGTATGTCCAGAGAAGTTCACTTACGAAGGAAAAGAATACACACCAAAGAGTTTTGCTCAATCATTAGGTTTGAATGCAGACGACTATATCTCTTTGACTTCTTACACTCACCACCCATTCTACTCACAGTTTGCAATAGAAATACAAGACAACTGGAGAAATGCTCTTTCTTACAATCTTCCTATAAACGAGTTTATGGAAGTGATGGAAAATGCAGTAGACAAAGGTTATACTTTTGCTTGGGGTAGTGACGTGAGTGAGGCTGGGTTTACTCGTAATGGTGTGGCATTGATGACAGAAAAACAAAAGACAGACCTTACTGGTTCAGATATGGCTCGTTGGACAGGAACTACTTTCGAAGAAAAGAAAGAAGAT
>JAUMWZ010000038.1:9930-10598 GCA_030529405.1 Bacteroides sp.
GCTGATACCACAGAAACATACAAGGAAAAGGGGGAAAAGAAAGAAGATAAGAAAGACCATTCTGCCGCTCCATTTGTTATCACACAAGAGATGCGTCAAGAAGCGTTCGATAACTGGGAAACTACAGACGACCACGGTATGATTATCTACGGACTTGCTAAAGACCAACACGGTAAGGAATACTTCATGGTTAAAAACTCTTGGGGAGAAACAGGTAAGTATAAAGGTATATGGTATGCAGCTAAAGATTTCGTTGCATACAAGACTATGAATATCGTTGTACACAAAGACGCTCTTCCTAAACACATAGCTAAGAAGTTAGGAATAAAGAAATAAACTATTTTCTCATAGTGAATATTCACTAAACATTCTGCCCGCAAGAGATTCTTTTCTTTTGCGGGCAGTTTTTTTCTATTAACTAGCATTGCCTGCTTGCAGTCTTTCTTTTCTATTTTTGTTTTGTTGCTATTAGTTTTGTTCCTATATCATGAATGTTTATTCTTAGTTATTTGTCATTTGTGGCTAAGCCGTCGTTTTTTGTGGTTAGGCAGTCGTTTGCTCCATAAATCCATATCCTTCTCTTTGTCTTATGCGTTTATTTTCAGCAATTTCTGTTGTGCCGTTTTTCGCTTAATTAGTTTAATACCTTCACTTAGTTAATGGAATAT
>JAUMWZ010000039.1 GCA_030529405.1 Bacteroides sp.
CAAAAGATGGTTTCAACACGGTTGCAAACTCTAGAAATGTGATGTGGGGAATAGATGTTGATGCTCACAACAGTTTTGGAGTAAACTCTTTTTGGTCTTATGTTGATATCTTTTCTAATGGATATGCGTTCCGAAACGATTATTTAGGAATTGACCAAGAGCTATACCAAGGAATAGGACACACATATCTTGTGGGCAACGATGTGCGCAAAGGCTGGTGGAATTCAGAAGGCTCAAAGAAATATCCATTTGCAGCTTACAGCAAGTTCTTTGATAAAGAGCGAGAGTTTGGAGGTGACAATTCGTGGTTGAACGATATAATCTTCATGAGATTTGAAGAGCCTCTGTTGATAATAGCAGAAGCAGCAAAAACGCTAGGTAAAGACTCTAACTTGGCTAAAGAAACAATCAAGATATTGGCTAATGAGAGAGTGGACGGAAAGATAGACTTTATAGACACAATGTCTGATGAAGATTTAGAAAAATATATTGCAGATAACTGGAGAATAGAGTTTTGGTTGGAAGGAAAATCTCTTGCAGCAATAAAAAGACTAAACTGGACAAAGGTCAGAGGAGATAACCATTCATTTCTAAAAGGGGTTAGTTTCAACGGCACGGCTCAACATTTGATTTTCGAAGTGCCTGATAATGCAACCTATATGAGATAGAAATATAACAAAGGCTACATTACTGAGCGTGAACTTACTGCTTGAAAAAGCACTATGTTCACGCTTTTTTATATGCAAGAAAGCTATGTTTTGGCAGTAAATACTACTCACACAGCTCCTAAACAAACATAAACCTAGGTGCAAATCAACACAACACATCACACAATATATATTACAGTTGTTCTAACATAGTATATAGTCGGTTTGCAAACCATATACAGTTTGTTTGTAAAGTATATACAACTGACTTGCAAACTATATATAGCTGACTTCTAAACTGTATACAGTTTCCAAATGCGCTATACACAGCCTTTCAGGGAGGAAATATTATCACACAAAGAGAGAATAAATAAAAAACTTACGTAATAAGGGCTATTTAATGAAATTATTTATACTTTTGGCGACACTGAAATAAATACAACAGAACACAAAAGACTAACAACAACATGGTAATATCTAATTTGAAAAACACGGAGAGAGTAGAGTGCATGCACCCACTGTTTAAGACACTATTTGATTATGTGAAGAATAACGACCTGTTAAACACTGAGTTGGGCAGAATAGAATTAGACGGTGAGAACTTGTTTATAAACAACGTAAACCCTGAATGTGTGGCTAAAGAAACGCAAGTGTTAGAGGCACACAAGAAATATATAGACGTTCATATCTTATTGCAAGGTAAGGAAACAATCGGGTGGAAGGCATTAGAAAACTGCACTAAAGAACAAAAAGCATACGATGAAGAAGGAGATTATGCTCTATATAGTGATGTTCCGACAACATATGTAGAATTGTTACCAGGTGAGTTCGCTATTGTTTTCCCAGAAGATCCACATGCTCCAGTTATCGGAGAAGGAAAGATTAGAAAGCTAATAGCTAAGGTCAGAGTTTAATAAGGCTATAAACAACACAGAAAATAATATTCCCTTGACATTTGATTATCATCATCTGTCGAGGGATTTTTATACACTCCTCTTGAAAACATAAATATTCGTTGCTTAGTTTTGTATATAATATGTGAGTCGAACAATAAGCAGAAAACTGTAAGTAGAAATATTTGCTCAAAAAGATGTTAATATATAATTTTACAGAAATGATATGCTAAGACATAGCTTATACGTAATACAGAATAACACACAATACAAGATGAAAGTAACACATAAACATCTAACTCTGAAATTAAAGACCATTCTTCTGCTAGTTATAGTTTTATGCTACACAAACGCAAGTGCAACAAACAATTCATTGAGCTATAAACTGGGCGGAGCTCTACGCTTTGGATACAAGAAAGCATCTTGGAATAGCGAACACAATAAGAATGGTGGAAATTTTCTTTATGATGTTTTTAGGCTTAATCTAGATGCAAAATACAAGCATTTGGGGCTTTGCTTAGACTACCGTTTTTATTCGTCTGCATCGGGAGGAAGTATGCTCAAGCACGGATATATGACCTACGACTTGGCAGATAAGCATACTTTTCAAGTTGGGCTTATACCGGTTTCGCACGGAATAATGCCTGTTGGGTCTAATAGCTTCTTACTAAACATGAACTATCTGTTCGGATTGGAAGACGATGCAGATATGGGTGCAGGCTATGTATATGATGACGGCAAATGGAGAATAGATGCTACATTTTTCAAGAATGCAGACTGGATTAACAGCGGAGAAGTGTCTGCATCACGATATGGCTTTGACGTTGGCGGAACAGATAAGGAAGAAAACCAAATGAATGTTTACTTACACCGCCGTTGGGGCAATTCTGTAAAACAAGAGGTAGGTATTTGTGGTGCATACGGAGGTTTGCACAACATAAAAGAAAATATGATGGGTAGCAGATATTCGTATGCTTTGCACTACACATTAGATTATAACAACTGGAATCTAAAGGCACAATTCTCACACTATAATATGCGTCCATACAGAAAAGAGGGAGAACCAACAGACCATATAATAATGACAGGGCTGGGAGGTTCGCATAAAATAGCATCAAAGGCAAATGTTTATTTGGCGTCACTGTCATACAAGATACCGATAAACAAAGGCATAATAGACGAGATTTGTCTATTTAACGACTTCAATGTGATAAAAAAACGAATTGAAGGAGCTAAGAATAGCTATCAAAACATACTTGGTATGGTCATCACAGCAGGTAATATTATAACTTATATAGACTGGGCTTGGGCTAAAAACAATCCCGACTTTGGAAAGAACAGTAAAGAAGGGTTTGTAAAAGGCAGCAAAAACAGCAAGTGGGACAATCTCATATACATAAACTTCGGATATTACTTCTAAAAAATAGTATATACTTCGCTATCGCAAGAAATCTTTCCCTTCAAAAAAGAGCAACTTTATCTGTCACACAAGGTGTATAAACAGCATTTGCAAACTGTATATACATTAAAAACAAACTATATATAGTTTATTTCTTGACCATATATAGTCTACTTGCAAACCATATATAGCTTGCAAAAGGGCTATTATAACTACTTTTGTAGGGCAAAGAAAAACAGACAAACAAGAAAGTTTATACAGAAAGAACAACATATAGATAAAAAACTTTCATTAAATAGCGATTATTTACACAAAGAGTTTATATATTTGTGCGTAAAACAAAAAACAAAAAAACACTAAACTTAAAATGGAAAACAACACTAACTGTACAAACAAAAAAAGTTTATACCCTTGGGCTTTGGTGGGACTTCTTTGGTTTGTAGCCCTTCTTAACTACATGGACCGTCAGATGTTATCTACAATGCAAGAAGCTATGAAGATTGACATCGTTGAACTACAATCGGCAGAGTCATTCGGTTTCCTTATGGCTATATTTCTTTATATATACGGATTTATGAGTCCTGTGTCTGGCATCATAGCAGACAGACTTAGCCGTAAATGGATAGTCGTTGGAAGTCTGTTTGTATGGTCGGCTGTAACTCTACTAATGGGATATTCGGAAGATTTTGAACAGCTTGTAGTTTTAAGAGCACTAATGGGAGTGAGTGAAGCATTATATATTCCTGCAGGATTGTCGCTCATTGCAGACTGGCACGAAGGTAAATCTCGTTCTCTGGCAGTGGGTATTCACATGACAGGTCTATATGCTGGGCAAGCAATTGGTGGTTTTGGAGCAACTGTTGCAGCCGCATTGACTTGGCAGGAAACATTCCATTGGTTTGGTATTGTAGGTATGTTTTATGCAATCATTCTTATATTCTTCTTGAAAGAAAAGAGAGTTTCAAGGAAAGCAGAGGATAGTGCAGAGCCTACTACTGTATTGAAAAAAGAAAATATATTCAAAGGTTTATCGGTTGTGTTAAGCAACTGGGTGTTCTGGGTAATACTGTTCTATTTTGCAGCACCTAGTCTTCCGGGCTGGGCTACTAAGAATTGGCTGCCAACACTATTTAGCGAAAACCTAAGTATGGATATGAGCCAAGCAGGCCCTCTATCAACAATAACAATAGCAATATCATCTTTCATCGGAGTTATTATCGGTGGAGTGATGTCTGACAGATGGGTTAAGAAAAACTTAAAGGGCAGAATATACACAAGTGCAATAGGACTTGGAATGACAATACCTTCACTCTTGCTGCTAGGCTATGGCAGTAGCGTGTTCAGTGTAGTAGGAGCAGGAGTTTTGTTCGGAATAGGTTTCGGAATGTTTGACGCTAACAACATGCCTATCCTTTGTCAGTTTGTTTCGTCAAAATATCGTGCTACGGCATACGGACTAATGAATATGACGGGAGTGTTTGCTGGTGCTGGAGTTACCCAATTACTAGGCAGGTTCAAAGGTGAGGGAGTTGGCGAACTAGGCTATGGCTTTGCTATGCTTAGTGTAGTGGTGGCTGCCGCATTGGCTTTGCAGTTATTCACCTTAAATCCTAAAACAGACAATATGGAATAATAAAAAGCCTGTTTACAAACTATATACAATTTGAAAGTAGACTGTATATGGTTTAGAAACAAACTATATATAACTGAAAAGTAAACAATATATAATCAACCTAACAGATGTAATTATGGAAAAAATTAAAGGACTTATAGATGCACCATTTACTCCATTCTATGAAAACGGAGAAGTTAATTATGAGCCCATAGAGGCTTATGCAAATATGTTGATGAAAAACGGACTTCAAGGTGTGTTCATCAATGGGTCTTCTGGCGAAGGATATATGCTTACTGACGAAGAACGTATGAAGTTGGCAGAGAAATGGGTATCTGTTGCTCCTAAAGGCTTCAAGGTTATCGTGCACGTTGGCAGTTGTTGCGTTAAATCTAGTCGTATGTTGGCAGAACACGCACAAAAGATTGGTGCGTGGGGTATAGGCGCAATGGCTCCACCTTTTCCTAAAATTGGAAGAATAGAAGAATTGGTTAAGTACATAGAAGAAATAGCTTGCGGAGCACCAAACCTACCTTTCTATTACTATCATATACCTGCATTTAATGGGGCATTCTTACCTATGGTGAAGTTGCTAGAGGCTGTTGATGGCAGAGTGCCTAATTTTGCAGGGATAAAATACACATTCGAAAGCATATATGAGTATAACCAATGTAGAATGTATAAAGACGGTAAGTTTGATATGCTACACGGTCAAGACGAAACTATACTTCCTTCACTCGCAATGGGAGGTGCAGAAGGAGGCATAGGAGGTACTACAAACTACAACGGTAAAGAGCTTGTAGGAATAATTGATGCCTGGAAAAAAGGAGATATAGAAACAGCTCGCGAGAAACAAAACTTCTCTCAGGAGGTAATTAACGTTATCTGCCGATACAGAGGTAATATAGTTGGAGGAAAGAGAATAATGAAACTTATCGGACTAGACCTAGGTAAGAACCGAACTCCTTTTCAAAACATGACTCAAGAAGAAGAAAATCAGATGAAAAAAGAACTTGAATCAATAAAGTTCTTTGAACGATGTAATAAGTTATAATATAGACTTTACGTAATGGATATAAATAAATACTTGAAAGAATGGTCTGATTCGTACAGAGATGATTTAGCAAACAACATCATGCCATTCTGGATTAAGAACGGACTTGATAAGGTTAATGGTGGAATTTATACTTGCCTAAACCGTGATGGCTCTATTATTGACACCACAAAGTCAGTATGGTTTCAAGGTCGTTTTGGCTTTATTGCCGCATACGCATATAATAATATAGAGAAAAAAGCTGAATGGCTTGAAGCATCAAAAAGCTGTATTGACTTCCTTGAAAAGTATTGTTTCGACACAGATGGACATATGTTTTTCGAGGTAATGGATAATGGTACACCACTAAGAAAACGTCGTTATGTATTTTCAGAGGGCTTTGCTGCGATAGCAATGGCAGAGTATTCTATTGCAAGCGGAGAGAAAAAGTATGCAGAACGTTCATTGCAGATTTTTAATGACACCTTAAAGTTCCTGAACACTCCAGGATTTTTGGAGCCAAAATACTTGCCTACACTCGAAACACGTGGTCATTCCATAACAATGATAATGATAAACACGGCGGCAAGAATAAGGCTTGCAATTCAAGACCCTGCATTAGACAAACAGATAGCAGACTCGATTGACAACTTAGAGAAGTATTTCGTAAAGCCAGAATATAAGGCTTTGCTCGAAATGGTAGGTAAAAATGGAGAGCTGATAGATACTTGTAACGGAAGAACCATTAACCCTGGACACTGCATAGAAACAGCATGGTTTATCTTAGAAGAGTCAGAACACAGAGGAGGAGATAAGAGATTGACCGACTTGGCACTTAAAATTCTGGACTGGTCATGGGAATGGGGCTGGGACAAAGAGTATGGTGGAATTATCAACTTTAGAGATTGTAAAAACTTACCACCACAAGATTACTCGCAAGATATGAAGTTCTGGTGGCCACAAACAGAAGCTATCATTGCCACTCTTTATGCTTACAAAATTAGCAAAGACAAGAAATATCTTGAAATGCATAAGCAAATCAGCGAATGGACATATAAGCATTTCCCCGACAAAGAGTTTGGCGAGTGGTACGGATACCTTCACAGAGATGGAACAGTAGCACAGCCTGCTAAGGGAAACATCTTTAAGGGCCCGTTTCACATACCTCGCATGATGATAAGATCTCATCTTCTTTGCAACGAGATATTATCGGAAAACAAGTAATGAGATAATTATATGACGGTTGTTCTTATAGTTTAACAAGCAAAGAGAACAACCGTTGTGTTATAATATAGTTTTGGTATATTCCCGTCTTTTGATAAATGGGATAATAAGCATATAAACTTGACTTGCAAAGCATATATAGTTTGTTTCCATACTATATACAGTTTATATGTAGACTATATACAGTTGAAACACAATTTATATATACTTTTGTTCATAGGCTTTATTATCCTTTTTATCAGAGATGTATGTAAAGGAACAAAAGCAAAGGAGGAGTATACAAACAAAACAGACAAAAACGCATAGAATCACTTACTAACTAAGTAAAAACAAATGGATATGAAGATATTTAATAAGATGACTAAAGTCCTAATGGCAATAACTTTATTGCTTACTGCATCTATTGTTTATGCATCGGACACGATAGTTGTAAAACAGACTCAGATACCTTTGCTCATTGAGCGTAACGACAACGTACTGTTTTATATAAGAGTAGATGCCAAAGAAAGCAAGGTTTTCAGCTCGCTAAATCTTAACTTGAACGGAACAAAAGACATAAAAGACATAAAGTCTATCAAATTGTATTACAGCGGTACAGAGGCTTTGCAGGACGTCAATAAGAACAGAATGGCACCTGTAGGCGAATACGTTTCAAGTCATAGAGTGGGCAACACCAAAAAGGCAATACCTTCTTACTCTATGCTTGTTGCAGAAGCTAAGAAACCTTCTGAAATTGTAAATCTAGTAGCTAATAAAAACTTATTTCCAGGCGTTAATTTCTTTTGGGTTAGTATTGAAATGAAACCTAAAGCATCATTACACACATTGGTAAAAGCAGAGCTTACGGAGGTAAAACTAGACGGTAGAAAGGCAGAATGTAAATTCCTTTCTCCAAAAAACATCACTCACAGAATGGGAGTAGGCGTTCGTCATGCTGGCGATGATGGTTCGGCATCTTTCAGAATACCAGGACTTGTAACAACAAATAAGGGCACTTTACTTGGTGTGTATGATGTCAGATACAACAGCAGTGTAGACCTTCAAGAGCATGTTGATGTAGGATTGAGTCGCAGTACAGACGGAGGTAAGACATGGGAAAAGATGCGTCTTCCGCTTGCTTTTGGAGAAACTGGAGGTCTACCATCTGGACAAAACGGAGTAGGTGACCCTTCTATACTTGTAGACAAACTTACAAACACAATCTGGGTAATAGCTGCTTGGACTCACGGTATGGGCAATCAACGTGCATGGTGGAGTTCACATCCGGGTATGACAATGAATACTACCGCACAACTTGTACTTGCAAAGAGTACTGACGATGGTAAAACTTGGTCGAAACCGATAAACATCACCGAGCAAGTGAAACACCCTGAATGGTATTTCTTACTACAAGGACCAGGTATGGGAATAACAATGCAAGACGGAACTCTTGTATTCCCGATACAATTTATCGACAAAACACGAGTTCCTAATGCAGGGGTAATGTATAGTAAAGATAGAGGCGAAACATGGAAGATACATAGTTTGGCTCGTACTAATACTACAGAATCGCAGGTAGCAGAGATAGAAGAGGGCGTACTTATGCTTAACATGAGAGATAACAGAGGTGGCAGCAGGGCAGTAAGCATAACAAAAGACTTAGGAAAGACTTGGACTGAGCACCCATCTTCACGTAAGGCATTGCAAGAACCAGTATGTATGGCTAGCTTGATAAACGTTAAGGCAAAAGATAACGTACTTGGCAGAGATGTTCTTTTATTCTCAAACCCTAACACAACTAAGGGCAGACACCACATAACAATAAAAGCAAGTCTTGACGGAGGATTAACATGGTTAGAGGCAAATCAGCTACTTATTGATGAAGCTGTAGGTTGGGGATACTCTTGCTTGACTATGATAGACAGCGAAACAGTAGGAATTTTGTATGAAAGTAGTGTTGCACACATGACATTCCAATCTATAAAACTAAAAAACATTGTAAAGAAACCATAAGCAAACATGATTAAAAGAGCAATCTTTTCGATAGCATTCTCTTTAGTTACTATCAGCACTTTGTGTGCTGGTGGTGCTAAAGAGAATGCTTTTTTATTGCCTAAGCCTAAGCAAATCGAATATAAGAGTGGATATTTTGTGCTTGATAATGTAAGCATAAAAAGCACGGTTCTGACCGACGAGATAAAGCAATATGTTGCAGACAATAAAGGCACCATTTCTGCCACAAGCAGAAAGCAAATAGTTATTGATATAGTAGACGATTTCAAACAATATACAATCAACAAGTCAGAGATATATAGTTTGCAAGTCAGCGATATACAAATTAAAATCAAAGCATATACAGTTAAGGGAGCATACTGGGCACTAATGACTTTGAAACAATTAACCACTAAAACGGGGAATAAGAAAGCTAAGGTCAGAAAGTGCGAAGTGTTAGACTATCCAGCTTTCAGAATTAGAGGTTTTATGCACGACGTTGGGCGCAGTTTCATTTCTATATCCGAATTGAAACGCCAAATAGATGTTCTCTCACAATTTAAGATAAACGTTTTCCATTGGCATCTGACGGAAAATCAAGCATGGAGGCTTGAGAGCAAAATATTTCCTATGCTAAACGACAGCGCAAATATGACTCGTCTGAAAGGTAAGTATTACACACTCGAGGAAGCTAAAGACTTGGTGGCTTACTGCAAGAAGAAAAACATGATGCTCATACCTGAAATTGATATGCCAGGACATAGTGCTGCCTTCGTAAGAACATTTAGGCACGACATGCAGAGTGCAGAGGGAATGAAGATATTGAAGCTACTCATTGACGAAGTGTGCGATACTTTTGACGTGCCATATCTACACATTGGCACAGACGAAGTAAAGTTTACAAACCCTACATTCGTATCTGATATGGTGAGCTATATCAGAGCAAAGGGCAAGAAAGTAATATCGTGGAATCCAGGGTGGAATTATAAGGTGGGAGAAATAGATATGACACAACTGTGGAGTTATCGTGGCAAAGCACAACAGGGTATTCCTGCCATAGATTCTCGCTTTCACTACATCAACCACTTTGATACTTTTGCCGACTTGGTAGCCTTATACAACAGTAAGATATATAACCATTCGGTTGGCAACTATGATATTGCTGGGGTAATAATAGGTATATGGAACGACAGAGTTCTTAAAGATGAACAAAGCATTATGCTTGAAAATGGGTTCTATCCTAATATGCTTGCCATAGCAGAGAGAGCTTGGTGTGGCGGAGGAAGTGAATATTTTGACAAAAACGGAACTATGCTTCCTACCGACAGAGATGATAAAGTGTTCAAAGACTTTGCTGATTTTGAAAGGAGATTGCTATACTATAAAGACAAAACGTTCAAAGGTTTTCCTTTTAAGTATGTAAAGCAAACAAATATAGAATGGGCAATTACCGACCAATTTCCTAATGGAGGAGATTTGACAAAGTCTTTTCCCCCAGAACAACAAATAGCAGACAGATATGAATACGAAGGCAGTGAGTATCTAACTAAACGTGCAATTGGGGCTGGAATATATTTGCGCCACGTGTGGGGTAATACTGTTCCTTCTTTTTACAAAACTCCAAAAGAGAACCACACTGCATACGCTTACACTTACGTTTATTCTCAAAAGAAACAAACAGTGGGCTTAATGGCGGAGTTTCAAAACTACAGTCGTTCGGAAAGTGATGTTCCACCTCGTCAAGGAAA
>JAUMWZ010000040.1 GCA_030529405.1 Bacteroides sp.
ATTTCTAGATTGTATACAATTGAGTTGCAGACTGTATAAAGTTTGGATTGCAGTTATATAAACTCTAGTTCTCAGCTATATATAAGCTAAAAGCAAAACATATAGTATTTAGATTGAATACATAAAAAGCTCGACAGAGTATTAAACTTTCTGCCGAGCTTCAAACCATCAATTATGAAAAAAGAACTTTATGATTTTAGTGTAAATTATACTTTTCTGAAAGTTGAGCATGCATAGATGCAGCCTCACGTCTACCATCACCCATAGCCAAAATAACAGTTGCACCGCCTCTGACTATATCTCCACCAGCATATATCATAGGTATAGACGATTGCATACTGTCATCTACCACTATCGTACCCTTCTTGCCTACTTCAAGCCCCTTAATAGAGCTTGGAACGATAGGATTAGGAGATACGCCGATACTTACTATCGCAAGATCTATGTCTATTACTTCAATCGCACCTTCAATGGCTACAGGACTGCGTCTACCTGAAGCGTCTGGCTCGCCAAGTTCCATTTTTTGAAGAACCATTTGCTTAACACAGCCGTTTTCGTCTGGTATATATTCAATCGGATTGTGTAGTGTAAGAAACTCTACACCCTCCTCTTTTGCATGCTTAATCTCTTCTAAACGTGCAGGCATTTCTTCTTCTGAACGGCGGTAAACAATCATCGCTCTCTCTGCACCTAAACGTTTTGCCGTACGCACAGAGTCCATAGCTGTGTTTCCACCACCTATAACTGCCACGTTCTTTCCGAATGAAACAGGAGTGTCTGAATCATCACTAGCTGCGTCCATAAGGTTTACACGTGTCAGATACTCATTAGATGACATTATGTTTATTGAGTTTTCACCCGGTATATTCATAAAGTTTGGAAGTCCAGCACCCGATGCTACAAAGAAACCCTTGAAACCTTGTTCTTCTTTTAGTTCTTCAACACTGATTGTTTTGCCTACAATACAGTCTTTGATGAAGTTTACCCCCATTTTTGCAAGGTTATCAATCTCAACATCAACTATCTTGTTTGGAAGTCTAAATTCAGGTATCCCATACTTCAAAACGCCACCTATTTCGTGCAAAGCCTCGAATACTGTAACGTCATATCCATATTTAACCATATCTCCAGCAAAGGCCAATCCCGCAGGACCTGAGCCTACTACCGCCACTTTTATACCGTTCTTTTTTTCAATGTGAGGTACAGATATCTGTCCACTCTCACGTTCGTAGTCAGCAGCAAAGCGTTCCAAATATCCAATAGCTACTGGCTCGCCTTTCATTTTAAGGTGAATACACTTGGATTCACATTGCTTTTCTTGTGGACATACTCTACCACACACTGCAGGCAAAGCACTGGTTTCTTTCAAAGTCTTAGCAGCCTCGAGGAATTCTCCTCTCTCTATGTTCTTAATGAACCTTGGTATATCGATACCCACAGGACACCCTTCCACGCAACCAGGGTTTGCACAATCCAGACATCGTTGTGATTCTGTGACTGCTTGCTCTTCAGTTAATCCGGTATTGACCTCTTCTTTTCTGCTATGTGAGCGATATTCTGGGTCTAGTTCATTCATTTTTACCCTCGGAATTGATGTTCGTTCTTTCGCTTTCATCTTATTCCTTAGTTCTACTCTCCACTCTGCTGTCCTTCCATCTTCAGATTGACAAGTGTGAGATAGTTTTTGCATATCGTCTACTTCAGCCTTTTTGAATGCACTCATTCTCTTTAGCATTTCGTCAAAGTTTACTTGGTGTCCGTCAAACTCAGGACCGTCCACACACACAAACTTAGTCTTTCCGCCGATAGTTATACGACATGCACCGCACATACCAGTACCGTCTACCATTATAGTATTAAGAGATACGTCGGTAGGTATTTCATATTTCTTGGTGAGTAAGCATACAAACTTCATCATTATAGCAGGTCCAATGGCAAAGCACTTATCAACTTTCTCGCGTTTTATTACTGACTCTACTCCTTCAGTAACAAGACCTTTATTTCCATATGAACCATCATCTGTCATTATGATAACCTCATCTGAACTTTCTCTCATCTCTTTTTCAAGGATAATCAAATCTTTGCTTCGTCCTGCAAGAACGGTAATTACCCTGTTACCAGCTTTTTTCAACGCTTGAACGATAGGCAACATAGGCGCAACACCTACACCACCTCCGGCACAAACCACTGTTCCGAAGTTTTCAATATGTGTTGGTTGTCCCAATGGGCCTACTACGTCAGTGATGTAATCGCCTTCATTTAGGTCGCAAAGTCTTGTAGACGACAGTCCCACTCTTTGTACAACCAAAGTTATTGTTCCCTTATCCACATCGGCTTTTGCTATTGTCAGCGGCATACGCTCTCCTTTTTCTCCCACACGTACAATAACAAAGTGTCCTGCTTTTCTTGATTTTGCAATTAGCGGTGCTTCTACTTCGAACTGGAAAACCTTCTCTGAGAATTGTTCCTTTTTGATGATTTTGTTCATTGCTTAACCTATAATTTTATTTTACGTAGCTATTTCTGTTCGTTAGATGTAGGCAAATGTATATATATTTTACAAATAGCAAGCAAGTAAGCGATATTTTTTCGTTATGAAGATTGATTACTATTTCTTTTTGTTCTAAAAGTTTGTAATATCAGATATGATATTGCAAATAAAATGACATAAAAACATTATGAGATGAAAGAATTATCACATTAAACGTGATGTTATATGCGCATTTATGACAAAATACGGCACATATATTTTATTTCATTATGACTACCCGTTCATAGTCTCTCTAAAGAAATCGAGCATATCAAATATTTCTGTTTTCGAGGCTATATTGTCAAGCTTTACCTTTCCTATATCTTCCAGCAAAGTGAAGTTTACTCCGTTTCCTGTGTTCTTTTTGTCGTGAGTCATATATTGATATATCTTGTCATAATCTTTGCAAGTTATGAGATACACTCCATAATGTTCTTTCACGAAATTGAGTGTTTGTCGCATCTTGTTTGTTGGAAACCCGCACTTGATGCAAGACATATAAAGTTCGCAAACAATACCCCAAGCAACCGCATATCCGTGCATTACCGACTGTTTTCTGCTCATTGCAAGGCTTTCGAAAGCATGAGCCGTGGTGTGTGCAAAGTTCAGTGCCTTGCGCAATCCTTTTTCTGTAGGGTCTTTGTGTACAACATCTTCCTTTACACGGATAGATGTTTCAATCAGTTTAAGCAACTCTCCCCCACCACATTCAAGCGGATTGCACTTTATTATATCACTCCAATGCGCCACATCGCATATCAATGAGTGTTTAATCATTTCAGCATATCCAGACAATATGTCTTCCTCTTTTAGGGTAGATAAGAAACGACTATCTACAAAGACTGCTTTGGCTTTGTGAAAAGCTCCTATTTCGTTCTTCAAACCACAGAAGTTCACTCCCGTTTTTCCTCCTACTGCAGCATCTACCATAGCAAGAAGTGTGGTGGGAATGTTTATGCAATCAATTCCACGCTTAAACGTTGCAGCAACAAAGCCTCCAAGGTCTGTAATCATACCCCCGCCCAAATTGACTACCAGTGAGCGTCTGCTGGCATTCATGTCTACTAGTTTTTGCCACACAACGGTTGCTGTTTCAAGAGTTTTGCATTCATCTCCTTGCTCAACAGTGATTATCTCTGCCGAAGAAATCAGCTTACACTTCTTCAACAACTCCACACAACGCACAGTATTACTGTCTGTTATCACGAGTATCTTATCATGCTGTTTAACAGAAAAGCGTGCATCTATCTCGGCACAAATATCGTTAGTTACTATAACCTCTTGCTTTGTCATAGGGTGTGCAAATATATGTTGTGCAATATTAGTAAAAACTATTGGTTTATGATTGTTCAAGCATTGAATAATCATGCTATAACGAAGTAAAAGCAAACTATATACAGTCAATAAATAAAGTATATACAACTGACTTGCAGACTATATACAGTTGATTTTCAAACCATAGACAATCTAGAAACAGACAGAAAATATATCAAACCCGAAGCAACAATATTACAAAAAAAGAGCAATACGTCTGATGATAAAAATCTGACATATTGCTCCGTCGTCATTAACTACTAATTATGAGAATGTATTTTTATTACGCCACCAATCAATAAGCCATGATTGCTGCCCCACCAATAACTCTTCCTCCACCAAAGCCTCTGCCACCTCTGCCACTAGTTCCTCTTGTGTTCATTTTACCACCAAACACATTCAGTCTGTAAGTAAATCTGAGCATAACGTAACTATTTATTCCATTATTATATGATGTGCTTCTTCGCTCAGCACTAACATTATAGTCAAAGTTTGACTTCTGTCTTAGTATATCATAAAACTCTAAACTGAGTGTTCCAGCATTACCCTTGAACAAACTTTGTGTTAGTTTAGCATTCCAATCTAGCTCTGTTTTGTTTGCATTATAGTCTTGATAGCCTTTACGAGAATAACTGTTCAGACTTGTTGTAAGTGTCATTTTCCAAGGAAGTGTTATCTCTGTGCTCACACCATAACCTAATGTGTAAGGAGATTGATTATACTCTGGACGCAATTTATTGCGTTGCATATTCAATCCGTAAGAGCCATTCACCGCTATCTCAAGCCAATCGTTTCTGAAAGAAACGTTTACTCTAGGGTTAAGAGATAGATGCTTAGTAACATTTTTATCGTTAGTCTTTAGCTCGCGATTATACAGATAAGACACGTTGTTACTATAATTATTGTTCATGTTAAACCCTATATTAAATCGTTTATCCTTAAATGGTGAGTTGAAATTGATAGAGTTAAACGCACTCCATTGCCCGTTTATGTTCTCTCTGCGTGTTATCAATCCCCCGTTTATAGGGTTGTATTCGGTAATCGTACCTACTCTGTTTCGGTTGATGTCTACACCTCCAAACATCATTATACTTCTACCACTTTGTGGACTGTTAAAGAAAAAGCTCATCATTATGCTATGTGTAAACGATGGTTTAAGCCCTGGATTTCCCACAGTGATATTAAGCGGATTCGAATTATCTCTCACTGGTAGCATATACTCAATATTAGGTTCGCTTGTTCTACCACGATAATTCAAACGAAGTGTACTCGTTTTTGAAAACTTATACATAAAGTTTAGGTTCGGAGCAAAGTTTACAAGCGTCCTGACAGTATCTGTGTAAAACCCGCCACGCTTATAATCAAGTCTTGAATGCTGAGGATATGCCATCAAACCCAACGTTATGTTGTAGTTCTGACGTCTAATGTCTAATCTCAAACCTACCTCTTGATTGTGGTAATGATACTGTGTGTTGCGCCCCAAACTATCTACATAGAAGTCTTGATAATTATCAGGTATCGGGTTGTCTATACGCCACCCAATTCTAGACATATCATACGTACTGCGCTCACTCTTAGTGTTTCTATATCCATACTGATATATGAATTGAAGAAAATTGCCCTTACCTATCGGCTCACTATACATCACTCTTGCGCTCATATTATAATTGCTACGAGGAGTAGTGATATACTGATTGCGCACAAGTATAGAGTCTTTGTCTGTCTGTCCTTCTATCTTGCTCTTCAGTTTGTAGTAGTGTGTTTCGTTTTCGCTTAATTGGTACCCTTCATTATCAGAATATCCTCCACGCAAAGTAAGGCTTATGTTTCTGCCATTTGATGACAGTCTGCGGTTAATAAATGTACGTATATCGGCATTGATGTTATTAGAACTGTTCTGTCCTATTCTGTTTGAGCCGTTTATTCTTATATCCTTTAGTGGGTCGTTATCACCTATTTGGTCGAGAGTCTTTAAGTTCAAGAGGTCATTTACTTCATCAACAAAGTCGTAAGGATATTTATTGAAAGTGGCATTCTCTGACTTTGAATGAGAATTTGATTTATTGTATGACACGTTAGGAGCTATATGTATGGTGGTAAGTGAGTCTAGTTTCCATTCAAACCTAAAATTAGAGCTGAACGAACGGTTATCAGATATCTCGTTAGAATTTGATGCTGAATAAGAATTTCCTGATTTGAGAAAACGCTCATTAAAGTTTCTTGACACTATGTCGTTATCTCTGTCGTTATAGTTTATGTTTCCATAGATTTTCCACTTACCTAGGTCTGTGTTAAGGTTTACTCCAAACGACTTGTTTTCGTTTATTCCTCTGCTTGAAAATCCTCTAAATCCTCCACCACGACTAAAGAAACTTCTGCTATCTCTTTCGTTTATATTGTTTGCATTTGCTACTACTGACAGTTCTGTTTTATCTACAAATCTGTTGAAAGACAACTGCCCTGCATATCTGCTTTCAGTACCAACTCCTACACTGGCATTACCAAATGTTCCCTTGTTCATACCCTTCTTAACCTTCAAGTCTAATACAGGCTCTTCTTCATCATCATCAATTCCAGTTATAGTAGCCATATCTGACTTCCTATCGTAAGCCTTTACCTTGTCAATGATGTTTGTTGGTAGGTTTTGCAATCCTTTTTTCACGTCTCCGCCAAAGAATTCCTTTCCTTCAACCATTATCTTCTTTATCTCTTTGCCATTTAGTTTTACTTTTCCTTCATCATCAATTTCCACCCCCGGTAGTCTTTTCACAAGGTCTTCCAGCATAGAACCCTCGGGCAAACGATATGCTGCCGAGCTGTATTCCACTGTATCTCCTTTGACAGAAACAAGTGGCATTTCGCCTTTTATAACTACTTCTTTAAGCAACACTTCGTCTGCTTTTAGGTTAAGCTCTCCTAGCTCAACATCTTTGCTGCTTTTGTTTATCCCCACATTGATATATTTGCTGACATAGCCTATAGAAGAAACTTTCACAATATAACTGCCTTCTTTTACGCTTGGAATAACAAAGTTGCCGTCAATACCTGTTACAGCTCCTTTAACCATAACAGAGTCTTTCTTTGTAAGCAACTGAATGGTGGCTTGCACCACTGCTTCTTTCGTCTTATCTTCTAAGACTTTTCCCTTTACATACACCGATTTGCTCTGCGCAACTATCGATGTGGCAGAAATAAGTGCTATAAAGCACACCCACAGAATCTTCTTAATCATTATGTCAGAATTATATTAGTAAAACCACAATAAAACATATCCTAAAAACAGATATACCTTTAGACACATAAAACATCAGAAGGTTTAATTGTCTAAATAAAAAAATATGGAAAGGCTGGCAAATATAGCCTTTTTGTGACTTATGTAGGTTGAAAAAATCAGTTATATATAGTCAAAAAACAAACTGTATATAGTTTAGATATTGACTATATACAGTTTACAAGTAAAGTATATACGGTTTAGAAAACAGATGTATACACCTATATATCAATCAAAAAAGACATTGTGTTTATCTTATTATTATCGACTCTCCTGGTTGTAGATTATCAATCATATCAAAGAAGTCAGGTTCTTTCTTAACCTTACCGAAAATATTCAGTCTGTAACTGAAGTTCACCATCACATAGCTATATACTGCCTTTCTGAATGTTGTTGAACGATGCGTTGAAGTAAAATCATATTGCATCAAAGAACGCTTATTCAATATGTCGTTGAAGTCTATGCTAACCTTTGCCGCATTATTCTTTAGGAACGATTTAGATATGCTTCCCGACCAAATGAACTCTGTTGTGTTGGCACGTTCATCTTTATATCCGCGTTGCATATAGTGATTGAAAGACGTTTGCAACCTTATTTTCCATGGCAACTTGACAATCGCTATCAGTCCGTAGCTTATGTTATAGGTGCTTTCGTTATATTCTTCACGCAGTTTGTTACGTTGCGATGAGAATGAAAAGTCACTCTCTGCATTCAAATCAAGCCAATCGTTGGAATAACCTAAAGACAAATTAGGCGATATGCTAAGATGTTTATTCTTGTTTATCTCTCTTGTTTTAGTGGTAGGATTATACAGATATGACGAAAAGTTAGAATAAATACTGACCATATTAAAGGTCAAATTAAAGTTATCACTAAACAAATTCGAGTTGAAAGAACCATGATTTGACAGCGACCAATTACCATTTATGTTGTCAGTTCTGTTTATCCTTCCTCCATTAGTAGCATTATATTCCTCCCAAGCACTAACACCGTTCTGTGTAAAGTCTAATGTTGAAAACAAAGATACAAACATACCTTTCTTGAAATTGCTCCAGTTTGTTCGGAAAGATATAGAGTGATTAAGAGTAGTTTTCAAATTAGGATTTCCCACAGTGATATTAAGCGGGTCTTCATCTTTTCTTACATCTAACAGACTGTGTATTGACGGAGGACTATTACGCAACCTATATTCCAAGCTAATATTAGTTGCCTTATTTGGTTTGTAAGTATATTCCGCTCGTACAGAGTAGTTTGTTACAACTCTGGTTGTATCTATGCTATATGCTCCGAGAGTATATTTCAGGTTTGTTTTATTAGGGTTTAACGAAAGGTTTGTATTAAAGTTATACTTCTCTTTATTTATGTTTAGCCCTAGTTCAAAGCTATTGACAAAGTTTTTTGTTATGTTTTCTTGTTTTTGCTTACTATCAATAAGGCTGTGATAATTATCTGGCAACGGACTGCCTAACCTCCACCCTGTTTTAGACAAATCATATATTAACCTATCAGACTTATTACTTGAATACCCAAGATTATACGATGCAGTCAGATACGTATTATCAGCAATAGGCTCTGTATATCTTATTTGTGGCGATATGGTATAGTCTTTGTTCGGAGTGTCTACATATATATTTCTTATATATAGAGAGTCTTTTTGCTGACCGTTTACCACCTGGGTACTTTTTATTCTGTAATAGTGAGTAGATGATTCTTGAAATGATTCTCCATCTCTCTTATTGAATCTCATATTCATTCTTAAAGACAGATTTCTTCCTTTCTTACCCAATCTCTTGTTTATATATAGTCTAAGATTATTTGATATATTGTTTGCATCTGAACTATATATACTGTTCGCGGTGTTTATTCTTACTTTGCGCAGAGGGTCTATATAGTTCGTTTTATCTATCTCGTTAAGGTCGAGATAATCCATTGGTTCACTTACCGACGAGTAAGGATTTCCGTCATAAGTGGCATTCTTCGATTGCGAGTTACTTGTATTGCCTCCTACCGAAAAATTATAAGACATATTCGCTGTAATGGTCTTAGTCATTTTCCAGTTTACCCTCAAATCATTGTTAAACGATTTATCCTTGTTGAAAGATTCGTTTATAGAGTTAGAGTAAGAATTGCCCTCTTTAAGAAATCGTTCAGTATAGTTTTTCGATAGACTTTCGTTTTTTGACCAGTTAAAACTTGAGCTTCCATCTACATTTATTTTTTCGCTTCCATAGTTATAGTTCACACCTACGGAGCTTGTGGTTCTTATTGCACCTAAATTTGGTATAAAGACAAAAGATGGGGCTAATCTCTCAAAGAGGTCACTCTCGTTTACATTGTTCGATTTTGCTGCTAATGACAGATTATATTTATCAGTAAATCTGTTGATAGATAACTTTGATGTGTATTTATCTTTAGTACCAATACCAGCTTTAGCATTAGAGAACATTCCGCCAGTTACACCTTCTTTGGTTACAACATCAAGAACAGTTGCGCGCTGGCTGTCTGGTATTCCGGTTATTTCCTCTTCTTCTGACCCCTTTTCGTATGCTTTCACCTTGTTGATTATATCTACGGGTATGTTTTCAAGTCCCTTAGCTATGTCCATACCAAAGAACGATTTGCCATCAATGAGTAGTTGAGATACGGGTTTACCGTTAAGTGTAACCCCGCCTTGTCTTGATATTTTTATCCCAGGTATCTTCTTTACAAGTTCTTTTAGCATTTCGCCAGCCTCAATATTATATGCTGCGGCATTATATTCTAATGTATCTCCATTGACAACTACCTTAGGAGGTTTGGCTTTTATAACTACTTCTTTGAGCATAACCTCATCTAACTTCATAGTTATATATCCTAAGTTGATGTCTTTACTGTTTTTATCTACCACTAATTTGATATACTTAGTTACCAAACCCAAAGAAGAAACCTTGACAAGGTAATTACCTCTCTTTACTTTTTCAATCTTAAAGTGTCCTTTATCGCTACTCACTGCGTGGTTTATGCGTGTAGAATCTTTTTCCAATAGTAGTTCAACCAGAGCTTGTGCAATAGGTTCTTTGGTTTCTTTCTCTACTATTCGTCCAGTAACAGATACTGCTCCTGTTTGGGCATATATAGATATGGGCAACAAAAGAATGAGTGTTGCCAAGATAGCTATGTGCTTCATAAAAACTTTAAGGCTTAAAAAGGTTGCACAAATTTATTTATTCAAAAACAAAAAGAGAACAAAACGCAAGAAAAATGTAATGAGCGGAACGAAAACACATAAAGAAACTGCTCCCTAACATACTATTTCGCAAAACAAAGGTTTATATACTTATAATTAGTGTGATATATAGGTAAGAAACAAGGTATATAAGACACATTTGTA
>JAUMWZ010000041.1:0-1404 GCA_030529405.1 Bacteroides sp.
GATTTGCAAACTCTATATACTTGACTTGCAAACTGTATATAGTTTATTTGTCAGTGATATATAGTTTAGCCACAGACTATATACAGTTTAGAAATGCAGTAATAGTGTATTACTCATACCTCATAGACGTTGCAGGCTCAATCTTAGAAACTATAAACGACGGAATGAGCAACATTGCCAGCGAGCATATAAACGAAATGATGTTTATGCCAACAAAGGCAAGTAGGTCAAACTCTATCGGGACATTGTCGATATAGTATGTGTCGGGGTTTAACTTTATAATGTGAAAACGTTCTTGCACAACACATAATGTCAAGGCAATGATATTGCCAATCGCCATTGATTTACCAATTATGAACACAGAGAGCCACAAGAACGTGTGACGTATAGTTTGATTGTCGGCACCTAATGATTTCATCAGTCCTATCATCTGAGTACGTTCGATGATTATAATAAGCAATCCCGAAATCATTGTAAAGCCTGACACTCCAATCATAAGTGCAAGTATCACCCACACGTTTATATCAAGCAGTTCAAGCCAGTCGAATATCTGCGGCGAGCTTTGAGTAACGCTGACCACGGAATATATCTCGTCTTCGCTATCAGAGTTGTAAATGAGTTCAGACACAGCAGTGTGTACCCTATCAATATCCTCAAACGATGGCACATTTATCTCTATTCCACCGGCAGACTTACCATTAAATCCGTTCAGGCGATTGACTGTGTAGAGGTCTGTAATGATGAATTTATCGTCAAACTCAGCTAAGTTTGTGTCGTATATACCTACAACCGTGAACTTACGCCCCCTTACACTGTTTGATATGTGATAACTCTCTACCCTATCGCCAACCTTCAGTTTCATCTTCTTAGCTATCATCTTAGAGATGATTACTTCTCTGCTTGAAACCGTATCGTTAAGAAATGGCATTCTACCCTCAACAATGTGTTTAGAGAAGAACAATGTATCAAACTCCTGTCCTACTCCTTTTAGCATCACACCATTGAAAGACTCATCGGTCTTTATTATCCCCTGCGACAAAGAATATCTCTGTATGTTCTTAACTCCATCAACTTTGCCGAGCACGTTCATCAGGCTGTCCGCCTTATTGATAGCCAATGACTGGCGAGAATCTCCTCCCCCAATGTTTGTAATGTTAATGGCTGAACTTACGCCAAGCATCTTGTTGCGTATCTCTGACTTGAACCCAATAACGATGAATACAGAAATAATCATCACAGCAAGCCCCAAGGCTATGCCACCCATAGCTATCACAACGGCAGGGCGTGATATTCTGTCGTCTTTTTTGTCGTTACCGTAGATGCGTTTAGCAATATAATATGGTAGGTTTATATAATCTTTCTTCATTCAGCAAAAGTACAATAATAAATACTAAGTTATCACTC
>JAUMWZ010000041.1:1504-3989 GCA_030529405.1 Bacteroides sp.
GTAAGTTCTTCCATACCTTCCATGACGAAAGGTGTTCGTTTTCTGTCAAATTTAAGTAGGTTAGTGAGATAAGTAGTTATAACCTTGTGGTTTATGAGCTGTATTCCGTCATACTCCGCCTTACTGTTTACACTTATTTTGAAGTATTCTTCCTTGAAAGCTGTATCTACAAAGTCGGCAATTCGTTGTTTGTCTTTGAGCAGATTGTCTATATCTTCGCCACGTATAATCTTGTTTTCGCCCGCCAAATAAGTATATGCAAGCTCGGCAGAACGGTGAAATATCAATCCAAATATAGCTCCGTCAATCTCTTCTGTTATTTCGTCTTCCGCCTTAATATTAGCAATGTATCTGAAATAGAACTTCAACGGACAATCGACAAAAGCATTTATTGCCGTCGGAGAAAGGTATTTGTTGCTGTCGGCAGTGGTGAATTTCTTTACTAACCCTCTTACAATCTCCTCGTTACTGTTTACACTTATCGGCTCTTTCAATATCGGTTGTTGGTGAGAGTCAAGATATTCTTTGCGTATGTTGTGGTTGCTTTCAACCAAAAGTTGTAACATAAAGCGCGATTCTTCACCTTTGACAAGCCCTTCACTAGACGAGTTGTACATCACAGTTATATTCTCTGCACGCTGAATAAGTCTATAAAAATAGAATGAATACACTGCATCGTTGTTTTCGAGTGTAGTCATTCCGAAACCTTTGCGAAGATTGTATGGAACAAAAGAAATCTCTCTGCCCTGCTTAGGCATTAACCCTTCGTTGGCAGATAGTATTAACAGGTTCTTGAAATCGAGGTTTCTTGTTTCCAACACTCCCATCACTTGAAGTCCTACGGCAGGTTCTCCGTGGAAAGGAATCTTTGTACTTTTCAGAATCTTGTCTATCAGTTTGCGCAAAGTGTCTATACTTATTGCCACTGTACCGCTCTCAATTATGTTGTGAAGGCGGTTTATTATGGTGTAGGCACTAAATACTGACTCTTTATATAATTGAGTAAGTCCGTCAGTGTCGCTATAACTGTCTTTGTATATTGCAGATACCTCTTTTATAATGTCAGAAATATATCGGCACAAATCTATACTTGATTTAGGAATAGAGAATATATAGTTTAGAAATTCATTATATATAATTTCCGACTTAGGTATAGAGAGTTTGCGTTTCTGCCTTAACTCTCTTAGAATGGCGGTTGTAGACGTTGTACTTCTGCGTTCAATATAGTTGTGAGAAAGAACATGGCTCACTTGGCGGAGCATAAAGCGTCCTTCTTTCTCACGGTATCCGTCTGTTTGCAGGTTTATAAGCGAGTTTATGAGGCTATATATAGGCGTTTGGCTCAATGGGAAACCCATAGTTATGTTTACATTCTTCATCTCATCGGGCAAAGAATGTAACACTGGCAACAGAATGTTTTCATTACAAAGCACCACGGCATTATCTCTTTCTACTTCGTATGTGTCTTTTACACTTTCAATCCATTTAGGAATGAAACGTGCTTGTGCATTCTCTGTGCTCGAAGATATATATGTTATGTTCTTAGGCTTGTTCATATTGTCGAACAAGTCTTCACTCAGCTCGTTTGGAAAGAGAATAAGGTTGCGCTTGATAGATGTTCCTGCCTCGTGATTGCTTATTTGCTCTGTGTAGTATTTGTCATAATCCCAGTAGAAGTTTGTATTTGTGTGTTTCTTCAGCAATACAAACAACTTTTCTTCAACACTGTTTAGTGCGTTGAAACCTATGAATATATATCTCTCAAATCGTAAATTGTCGGGGTTGAAATTCTCTACTGCTTCACGATAGACCATACCTTCGTAGGCATAGTTTTGTTGTTTCAGCAGAGCTTTATAGTCGTTGTATATGTCGCCAAGTTTGCTCCAAAAGGTAAAGAAACGTTTACGCAACTCGGTTCGATGTTCTAAAGAGAAGTTCTTGAAAAACAACTTTATAGCAGCAATCTGTTCTTCATTCAGATATTCAAAGTCGTCAATATATTCTTTCAAATCTCTCAAATTGGCAAACAGTTTATCAGCATCAACAAGGTTTTTGTCTATGTCGTCAAAGTCGTTTACCAATATTTCGCCCCAAAAGTAGAACTCATCAAGCGACTCTTTCCTACTGTTTTCGTCTTGGTCTTTATACTTTGTTTCCAACAAGTTATATAGGTCGAAAACCAACTGAATGGTATCTCCCGTCTGTACGGTAGACAACTGACCGAACAGTTCGCTTATGCTGAACACTGATGGTGCCCATATAGGACGGTCGAAAGCCTTTGCCAAGTATTCATTAAAGAACAAACTGGCACGTTTGTTAGGAAAAATTACTGCTGTCTTAGAAAAGTCTCCGTCAAACTTATTGCTTAAATCGCTGGCAACCAACTGTAAGAAACTTTGCATATATCGTTTGTTTTAATTCTTCTTATCTTGTTTTTATTCACAGACTTACGTCTGATTTCATATTATATCTCATCAATGTTGTC
>JAUMWZ010000041.1:3999-10296 GCA_030529405.1 Bacteroides sp.
TATATAGCTGATTTGCAAACTATATATACTTGACTTGCAAACTGTATACAATCAAGAAATGGATTTATAATAGCCTATTGACTAAACATTTACTATCTCTCCGTCATCTACATACCACAAATAGCCTCGTACATCTTCATATCCCATTTTGGTCAATAGCTGTTTATAGTCTTCTATCTGCTTCTTATATTTATTTGAAGGCTTGGCAAACTTGAAATCAACAATGATTGCCTGCTTGCCTTTAATCATCACTCTGTCCGGACGCTTACGAATGAACTCATTACCCTCTATGGTTAGTATCTCACATTCATTAAACAACTGCCAATCAGAGCTATACCAATCTGAAACCTTAGGATTGTTTATGGCGTTGAAAGCAAGTGTTTCCACCTCTTTTCTCTCTTCTCCACTCTTGATTATACCCATTTTTACGAAGTTATCTACCGATTTTGGTATGTCGTCCTTACATCGTATGGTGGAGAAAAGACTATGCAACATCTTCCCACGATTGATGTATTGAGAGTCAAAAGTGGTTTCTTCATCTCCTTTTATAAACTTGGCTGAGTTGTTAGACTGCTTAAACTTCGACTGTCTGTTACTACAATACATTCCAACAGTTCTCATTTCTGCCCTCTGCTCAAGTTTATTTGTGCTTTGTTTCTTCTCTTTTTGCTCTACACCCATAAGCTCTCCAACCTCATAAACACCTTCGTCAAGACTCACACCCTCTTCACTGCAAACACTCAGCATAGACGAATATAGCACAGTAGATATGCTATTGTCTGTTTTTTCAATAGCAGACCACACGAAAAGATTCTTACCTGCACGTGTGAAAGCAACATACAGCAGATTGAGATTGTCTACATATATCTGCATCTTCTCGTTTAGATATTCCTCACTATATACAGAGTTTTCCATCTTTTTATCATAAGATATTGGCATATACTCTATCTCTTTGAAGTCATCATCTTTTACCTTACACCAAAGAATAGGTTTGTTGCGACTGCTTTCAAAACGCCAATCGCAGAAAGGTATCAACACCGTGTGAAACTCTAATCCTTTAGATTTATGTATAGAAACTATTCTTATGCCATCAACCTGCTCATTCGGTATGGTCTTTGACGATAGATTGTCTTCCCAGTATTTTATAAATGCGCTCAAGTCTATATCGTTATTGCGCAAATACTCTATCACTGAGTCGAAGAATGAGAAGATATAAGGGTCTTGTCCAGATACTTTTTGAAGTTCAAAAATCTTATACAGTTCCTCAATCAAGTCGTATAAAGGCATCTGTTTAAGAGAATTCATTCGCTCAAAAAAGTCTGTTGGTATGAACGAAGTAGATTGTCTGTTGTAAAGAATACTATTAACATCGTCGCCAACACTATTACCCAAAACGCCTTTCTGATATGACAAAGCAATCTGAGATAGAGATATTTCGTCTTTATTGTCTGCAATGTAGCGCAAACAATCCATCAGTAGATTGACAGACAAAGAAGAGTCTAAACGGAAAGCCTCATTAGACACCACCTTATAACCGCATTCTTTTTCCAAAAACGATGCTACTTCTGGTATCACTCTGTTATATCTTATGAGAATGGCCACGTCTTGTTGGCGAATACCTGATGCAAAGATTCGCTCCAACTGCTCCTTCATTGAGGCGAAAGTTAATGATTGGTAGTCGTCTGTTTGTTTAGCGTTTTTCTCGAAAAACTGCACGCGTACGTATCCGTTACTATTTGTTTTCGGTGTCTTTTGTACTACATCTCGATATGCATTGATAAGTTCTGTGTGCTGACTGTCTACATTCTTGATGCAATGTGTGAAGACTTTGTTGTTAAACTGTATTACATTCGATTCACTTCGTCTATTAGTGTCGAGTGTTCTAACATCAACTTCCACGTGATTGACATTATCTTCCAAGTTGTTTAATATCTTCCAGTCGCTGTTTCTCCAACGATAGATTGATTGCTTAACATCGCCTACAATAAGACTGTTGTTATTTTGGTGCGAAAGTGCTTCAAATAGCAGGATTTTGAAGTTTCGCCACTGCATCATACTAGTATCTTGAAACTCATCAATCATAATATGTTTGATGTTTGTTCCTATCTTTTCATAGACAAACGATGAATCTTCGTCTTGTATGATGCTATGAAGTAGCATGTTAGTGTCAGACAGTAGAATTTGATTCTTTTCTTTATTGAAAAGTCGTATCTCTTTGTCTATGTGGGCAATCAGCTGGAGATTGTTTATGTTTTTAAGTGAAAGTTCGCAAGTGTTGTATATATACGACATCTTCTTACGCATTTCTTCTGTCGCAATCAGATGAGGCATAAGGTGCGAACTGACTACACTTATTATTTCTAGTCTTCTTTCGTTGGTTTTTGTTACCCATTCTTCTGGCGTGTCAAGACAAGATTCTACAGTTTTGTTTACTATATCGTTGTCTATATTTCCATTCTTTAGTTTGCGGTAGTAGCTACTTATTCCACGCACTGCACCTCCTTTGAAGTCGCTGTCTTTAAGATTGTTTTGCTTCAATAGTGAATAGAACTCATCGCAAGCATCACTCATTTTCTGCAATACTTCTTTACGCACATCGGTCAAGTGCTTCTTATATCTGACAATAATATCAGTATCGTATACATTGTCACGTAGTTTTTTGCCAATCTCGGCATAGTCTTCGTTGAATATGTTCATAGAGAACTTATTCATTTCTTCTGTTACGTTCCACTTCTTTCCGTCGTCAATCTTATCTCTGATATAGTTCATCACAACAGTAAGCAGTGGACTCTTTGAGTCGAGTTTATGCAACATATTGTCGATAGAGTTAGCAACTATGTCTTCTTTCTTCAACTCTATGTTCATGTTTGGACTTAGCTCTAGCTCTCGTGCAAGGTTTCTCATCACGGATTGAAAGAATGAATCAATCGTTTCAATACGAAACTTTCCGTAGTCGTGTATGATGTTATGCAATGCTTTTGCTGCATTCTCTCTGATACGTCTTTCGCTATATTGGGTGTCTTCTTTTATCTTATTGAAGTAAGGTTCTGATTCGTCATTGGCTGTAGATATGCCATATAGCTGATTGAGTATTCTCTCTTTCATCTCTGCCGTAGCCTTGTTCGTGAAAGTAACGGCAAGTATATTCTTATAGACAGTAGGGTCTTCAATAAGCAGTTTTATATATTCTATGGCAAGAGTAAAGGTTTTACCAGAGCCAGCAGAGGCTTTATAGACAAGGAGCTTTCCCATTTATGACAACAAGTGTTTATTGTGTTTTTTCAGTTTATATATACTTTGATAATAAACGATATATAGTCTACTTTCAAACTGTATATGGTTTGCAAGTTGAGTATATATGGTTTAGAAACCAAGAAAAGTAATTACACATTTCAATTTAGCATAAACACGAAGTGAAATATTATGCTAAAGAATGTCGTACAAATGTAAATAAAAAGGGACTATCTACAAACTGTTTTCAAGTTGTAGATAGTCCCAATGTGAGATATAGTCAGTTTGGCTGTGCTAAATGCTTAGCCTATTGGTATATACTACCTTTTGTTGTACTTCTCTAATCCCTTTTCCAAGAAGTTAATGTAATTCTTAACGTCTTTATCGTAAGAGTATGAGCTAGTAAGTGGCTTTCCTTCATTGTCAATCAACACATAAAATGGTTGTGCGTTAGCACCAAACTTAACGCGTTGTAAGTAGCTCCACTTATCGCCTACTGTACGAAGTTTTGTTGTTTTACCGTTTTCTTCCACCTGAAGTATTTCTGGTAATGCTTCTTTTTCGTCTACATAAAGAGTTATAAGAACATACTTCTCTGTCATGATTTCTCTCACTCTGTCGTCAGTCCATACTGATGCTTCCATCTCACGGCAGTTTACACAGCCGTAGCCAGTGAAGTCTAACATTACAGGAAGATTATTAGCTTTTGCGTAAGCCATACCTTCTTCGTAGTCCTTAAACTTAGCATGAACTTCTTTTGTATATAGGTTGAAGTCTTGTGTGTACATCGGAGGCGAGAAAGCACTTATCGCTTTAAGCGGTGCACCCCATAAACCTGGAACCATGTAAACAGCAAATGAAAGAGAGATAAGCCCTAGGAAGAAACGAGATACGCTCACTTTATTGTCATCATCATCATGAGGGAACTTGATTTTGCCTAACAAATAAACTCCAAGTAAAGCGAATATCACAATCCAAAGAGCTAGGAATGTTTCGCGGTCTAATATTCTCCAACCGTAAGCCAAGTCTGCAACAGAAAGGAACTTTAGAGCAAATGCAAGTTCAAGGAAACCTAATGTTACCTTTATTGTATTCATCCAACCTCCTGACTTAGGCATAGACTTAAGCAAAGAAGGGAATAATGCGAAGAAAGTAAACGGCAATGCAAGTGCAAGAGCAAAACCAAACATACCGATAGCAGGCATAATTATGCTACCAGAAGTAGATGCTTCTACTAACAACACACCAATGATTGGTCCTGTACAAGAGAAAGAAACCAAAGAAAGTGTGAATGCCATCAAGAAAATGCTTAGTAACCCTGTTGTTGCTTCAGCCTTACTGTCTATCGCGTTTGTCCACTTTGAAGGTAGAGTTAATTCAAAGGCTCCGAAGAAAGAAGCAGCAAATACCACCAACATCAAGAAGAAGAAGATATTGAATGTAGCACTTGTTGAAAGGTCATTCAATGCACTTGCTCCCATGATTGTAGTTATTGTCAAACCAAGTGTTAAGTATATAACTATAATTGATATACCGTAAGTAACTGCATCTTTAAGACCCTTAGTCTTGTCTTTACTTCTCTTTAAGAAGAAACTAACTGTCATTGGAATTATAGGCCATACACATGGTGTCAAAAGAGCAATGAATCCACCTAAGAAACCTGCAAGGAAAATGTACCACCAAGTCACACTTTGTTCTTTCTCGAATGATTTTAGTTCGCTAATTACTGGTTTCCACAAGTCGTTTGTAACTTGAGGTGTTTCTGCTGTAGCAGATACTTCTGCTGTTTGCTCTGTTGTTTCTGGTTCTGTTTTTACAGGTTCAGCAGCTGGTTCTTCCACCTTTTGTGGTTCTGCAATCTTTGCTGGAGTTTCTGTTTGTTTAGGTTTAGCAGCCACAGTAGCTTTACCCGTATATCTGAACTCTACTTGCGAAGGAGGCAAACAGTTCTCATCGTTGCAAGCACCATATTGCATATATCCTTCAATGTGATAATCTCCTCCGGTAAGTTTGATGCGTTGTACGAAGCCAGCACTATTTTCAAAGAACTTAACTTTCATACCAAACATATCGTCAAACTTCTCAATTTCTTTTCCAACAGGCTTTAGTGTTCCCACCAATTCAGCACCGCTTATTTTGTCAAGATTGAATGATGCAGATGTTGGTCCACCTTTTTGTTGTCCTACTGAATACAGATGCCAACCGCTTTCAATAACTGCATTGAAAACAATTTCTACTTCTGTTTCTGAAACTTTCTTAAGTTCTTGGGTGAACTTAATAGGATTGTGCATCTGTGAGAAAGCTGTTACAGCAATCACAGAAAGTAAAAAAGAAAGTAATGTTTTTTTCATATTCTATAATAAGTCTATTAAATTACAACTGATAGTCTACACACGCTCTGTTTTCTTTGTAGTCTGCTAAAATCTTGGCTGCCTCTACGTGTGCCTTGTGTGTAGCATATTTCTTCACATCATCAAGTGTCTTGAAGGTGCTGTTCAAAGCTATTTCCCAACTCTCTGCTTCATTGATATTGATTCCGACCTCTATATCTACTATCTCATCAATAACTCCTTTTAGTGCTTCAATGGCTTTTTTGAAGTCATTTGCTACTCTTAGCTTTTCTTCTTTGCTAACGCTTTCCTTCAACTTGAATAAAACAACGTGTCTAATCATACTTTTGTTCAATTTAGTATTGTTTTTACTTGTGAAACTAACTATATATAGTTTACTTCGCAGTTATATATAACTGACTTTTAATTTATATATAGCTGACTTGCAAACTATATATAACTGATTTTTCACTTATATATAAAGACAAATGCAAAAGTATAGTATTTGAGAGAAATAAATATACTAACAGAAGTTAATATTAAAGAGGTCTGAAACCCTTTTAAGGAGCATATAACAGTAGCTAAAAGTTACATAGTACGAACATTATACTGTCTTTTTGACTTGTTTTTATTTTGTAAGCACAAACAATAACTACATATAGCCACTAGTAAACATAATAAAGAAAGCCTATGCGTAGAAAAAAAAATATAGCAACAACACTGGTTTTACTGCTAA
>JAUMWZ010000042.1:0-1294 GCA_030529405.1 Bacteroides sp.
TATACAGTTTTGCGTTTGGAATATTACTAAGTGTGAGTAGAGTTATAGAGGAGAAGAAAGAGAAGGAGCGTTTGGCACAAGAAAAACTAGCAATGCAACAAGATGCAATGAGTGCTACCAATGATACAATAAAGAACGAACACTCGGAAGATGACGGTTACTCAACAGAAACAGACGAAATAGAAGTAAAAAAAGAAGAATATTTTGACGAAGAAAAGTCAAACACGATAGAGCTGTAACACATAATGACAGACAACTATATACACAAGAAAATAAAGCTATTAGGAGTGGATTTGTAAACCGTATATAGTCTAAAAACAAAGTATATATAGTCCAGACATTTACTATATATAAATTAAAACACAACGATATACACTTTGCAAGTGAATATCTAAGAAATAAAGTTGGGAGTAAGAAACAGTAAGTCGTAATTCCAACTTAAAAACACGAGAAAGAAAGGAACAAACATGGAACAAACAGACACAAAAGAATTGAAAGTAATTATCAGCGGTGGAGGCACAGGAGGGCATATTTTCCCTGCTTTGTCGATAGCGAATGCTGTAAAAGAGATTAGGCCAGACGCTAAAATTCTTTTTGTAGGAGCAGAAAACAGAATGGAGATGCAAAAAGTTCCAGAGGCTGGATATGAGATTATAGGTCTTCCCGTTGCAGGTTTCGACAGAAAAAGGCTGTGGAGAAACTTTGCTGTGATAATAAAGCTAATAAAGAGTCAATGGAAGGCTAGAAAGATAATCAAGTCGTTCAAGCCAAATGTGGCAGTGGGTGTAGGTGGATATGCCAGCGGCCCAACCTTAAAAGCGGCGTCAATGGCAGGAATACCGACCATAATACAAGAGCAAAACTCTTATCCGGGAGTAACAAACAAGATTTTGGCTAAGAGTGCAAGAAAGATATGTGTTGCATACGAGGGAATGGAACGTTTCTTCAATGCCGAGAAAATTATACTTACAGGCAATCCTGTAAGACAAGACTTGGCTAGAGAAACAAAGACAAGAGAAGAAGCAATAAAGACTTTCGGGCTTGACCCAAACAAGAAAACAATCCTTGTTTTAGGAGGAAGTTTGGGGGCAGGAACAATAAACAACACAATATTAGACCACGTTTTGCACAGAAATAGTAGAGATATACAAATCATTTGGCAAACGGGTAAATACTACATTGACAATATAAGACAAAAAGTTGGTTCTAGCGGAGACGACCACAGCAACATACATATCACAGATTTTATAAAAGATATGGCTACGGCATATCGTGCAGCAGACTTGGTTATATC
>JAUMWZ010000042.1:1394-10206 GCA_030529405.1 Bacteroides sp.
ATAATAACCAGAGCTAGCAAGTCTTTGTGCATAGCAGGTACTCACGGAAAGACAACAACGTCTACAATGCTTGCGCACTTGATGAATAGCTCAAAAGTTGGTTGCACAGCTTTTCTTGGCGGAATATCTAAGAACTATCATACAAACCTTATATTGTCTGCAAGTTCACCATATACAGTTATCGAAGCAGATGAGTTTGACCGTTCTTTCCATCATCTAACACCTTATATGACGGCAATAACATCGGTTGATGCAGACCACTTAGACATATATGGGAGTGAAGAAAACTACATAGAGAGTTTCAATAAGTACACAAGCCTGATAGACAACAACGGAGTTCTACTTATAAGAAAAGGAATAAACATTTCGCCTAGAGTGAAAAACGAGGTAAGAATATTTACTTACTCAAAAGATAAGGGAGACTTTCACGCTGATAACATACGAATAGGCAACGGAGAAATAATTATCGACTTTGTAATGCCTAACGGAAGGATAAACGATATTCAGCTTGGAGTGCCGGTAAGCATAAACATCGAGAACGGAGTAGCTGCAATGGCGCTTGCTCATCTTAACGGTGCAAGTGATGAAGAGATAAAAGAGGGAATGAAGACGTTTAGAGGAGTGGACAGACGTTTTGACTTTAAGATAAAAAACAACAGATATGTTTTACTGACTGATTACGCCCACCACCCAGAGGAAATAAAGCAAAGCGTAAAGTCAATGAAGGAATTATACCAAAACAGAAAGATTACAGGAATATTCCAACCACACCTATACTCTCGCACAAAGGACTTTTACAAGGACTTTGCAGATAGTTTGTCTTTGCTTGATGAAGTGATTTTGGTTGAAATATATCCTGCTAGAGAGTTGCCTATAGAGGGTGTAAGTAGCAAACTTATTTATGATAACATCAAAGAAGGCACAAAGAAAACACTATGTAAGAAAGACGAGCTGGTAGATATACTCAACAAAAAAGATATAGATGTATTGATGATACTCGGAGCAGGAGATATTGAAAAATACGCAGAGAAGATTGCCAAAACATTAGAAGGATAGCCTGTTTTATGATAAAGAAAATCTTTATAGCAATATTAGTTATAGCTGCAGCCACAGCAATAATACTTTCGTTGGCTACTATCAGCAAGATAGAAGACGACGTAGTATGCAGTGATGTGAAAGTAAATATAGACGACAACGGATTTTCTAAATATATTTCGGAAAAAGAGATAATAAAAGTTCTGGAAAGAAAGGGGATATATCCGATAGGCAAAAAGATGAATAGCATCTCAATAAGCAGAATTGAAAAAGAAATAGAGAATATTGCATCTATAAAGTCTGTAGAATGTTACAAAACAACAAGCAACAATGTGGTAATAGACATAGTACAGCGTATACCTATAATGAGAATAATCAACAGCAAAGGAGAAGACTTCTATATCGACGTAAATGCAGAGATTATTCCCAACAGAGATAGAATCTTGTCGCACTCTATCATTGCCACAGGAGAAATCAGTAAAGAATATGCTAAGAAAGAGTTATATGCTTTCGCTAAATTTGTGACCAACCACTCATTTTGGTCTGCACAGATTGAACAGATAAACGTGTTACACAATAAGGGGGTAGAGCTTATCCCAAGAGTAGGCGACCATATAATCTATCTCGGAGAGATGAAAGACTACGAGAAGAAGCTAGAGAGATTGAAAAAATTTTATCATAAAGGACTGAACAAAGTAGGCTGGAATAAATATCAAAGAATAAGCGTTGAGATACCAAACCAGATTATTTGTACAAATAAATAAGAAGAATAAGAACACCATAAAAACAGATGTGTTATGGAAACAAATAAGATTGTAGCGGGAATTGAACTTTCCTCATCGAAAGCCATAGGAGTGTTAGCTGAGAAAACGAGCAATAAGTCGTTCAAAATAATAGCATATAAAGAGGTAGACTCTTCACATTGCATAAAAAGAGGAGTAATATATAACTATGATGACACTACTAATCTCATAAAAAGTATTATTGAAGAACTCGAAAATCAATCCAATTTAGAAGTAGAGAAAGTATACACTTCTATTGCGGGGCTATCATTGAAAGGAAAACGCAACACAGTCAGAGAGGTTTTTGATGAAGAAAAAATAATAACAGAAGACGTTGTAGAACGATTGCAAAATCAAAACATAAGCAGAGATTTCGGAGATTACAGTGTTATTGAAGTTAAACCACAAGAATATACAGTAGGAATAAAGAAGCAAGCAAACCCTATTGGCATCAGCAGTAAGAGCATAGAGGGCGATTTCCTTAATATTGTGGCAAAAGAGAAGCTAAGCAGTAGCCTAGAACACTGTTTCAACAGGTCTGGAGTAGAGCTTGAAGAAATGGTACTCACTCCTGTTTCTGTGGCAGACATAACCCTCACTGACGAGGAAAAGGCTTTAGGTTGCGCCTTGATTGATTTTGGAGCAGACACAACAACGATTACCGTATACAAGAATGGTATACTCAGACACATTGCAGTTATTCCTCTAGGAAGTAACAATATAACCAAAGACATAGCCTCAACAAACATCAGTCAAAAGGAAGCAGAAAGAATAAAAAGAGAAAAGATAGATTTGAGATATCAAGAGGACGACTATAATCAAGAGTTTCTGTCTACACAAAATGAAGGAGACTTAATACGACTCAACGACATAGCATATTCAAGATGTGAGGAGATTGTGGAGAATGCGTGGGCACAGATAAGATACACAGGACTTGAAAACAATCTTATAGAGGGGATAGTAATTATAGGCGGTGGTGCAAACATAAAAAACCTTGACTCGCTAATAAATAAGACCACAGGAATACAAAAAATACGATTTGCCAAAGAGACTAACATATCTGTTGAGGACACAAACAACAACATAGCCAAAGACGGTAGATTCCACACAATTTTGTCTATCATAGCCAACGGAAACACTATGTGTTGCAAGCCTATGCAAGAAGAAGTGAAAGAGACACCAACAGACTTGTTTGGAGAAGACGAAAACATCATAGAACAAGAAAAACTTGCTAAAAAAAGACAAGAAGAGGAGAAGAAAAAGGCTAAAGAAGAGAATAAGCAAGGAGGAGATAAACCTAAGAAAGAGGGAAACAGTTTGACAAAGAAATTTTCAGGCTTTATCGACGGTTTATTCAAAGATGAAGAAAACTAATCTAAAGTAAGAACACCTTAAAAGCAAACGATATATGAATGAAAGCTGGAATAAAGAGAGTTTAATAGACTATGATAAACCAAATAAAAATCATTCTATTATAAAGATATTGGGAGTAGGTGGTGGCGGTGGAAACATTGTAAACTACATATACAATCAAGGAGTAGATAATGTGACCTTCGCTGTATGCAACACAGACCAACAAGATTTAGAAAAATCGCCAATACCAACAAAAATTTCAATCGGAAATCTTGGAGCTGGCGATGACCCTGAGAGCGGTAAGAAGGCAGCTGAAGAAAATGCCGACAAAATAAAAGAACTGCTTAGCGATGGTACACAGATGCTTTTCATTGTAGCAGGACTAGGAAAAGGAACAGGAACAGGAGCATCGCCAGTTATAGCAAGAATAGCCAAAGAAATGGGAATACTCACTGTTGCCACCGTTACCATACCATTTGTCAGAGAACAAATGAGCAAGGTGGTAAGAGCACTAAAGACTGTAGACACACTGAAAGACATTGTGGACTCACTTATTATAATAAACAACGAAAACATCAAGAGAGTTTTCCCTAATCTTGGTCTTATCAGCGGAATGAAAAAAGCTGACGAGGTGGTCAGCAATGCAGTGATAAGCATAGCAGAGATAATAACCAAGACTGGAAAAAGAAACGCCGACTTCAACGATGTACGCACAACACTCAAAAACGGAGGTGTAGCAATTATAGGAACAGGTTACGGAGAAGGAGAGCACAGAATAAAGAAAGCGATAGAAGAGGCGAAAAACTCTCCGATAATAGCACACAATGACATCTCAAACGCTAAGAGAATAATGTTCATTCTATATTCAAGCGAGGCAGGAGAGCCTACTTTTGAGGAAAGTCAAGAAATACAAGATTTTAGTTTGTTCTTCGACCAGAGGAAGGCTAACTTCATTGAGGGTGCATTCTTTGATGAAACACTTGGCGACAAAGTAAAGATTACAATACTTGCAACGGGTTTCGACACTTCAAAACTTCTAGCACAAGAGTTTGGAGGAGCATACCACAACGAGCTGGAAGAGGAGAAAATGGAGGAACACTATGAAAAGATTGAAAAAGTATATGGTAAAGATGCCGTGAAAGCCTTCAACAAAAAGATTCTATACAAAAAGAAGAACATATACATTTTCAACGACGAGACCATAGACAATGAGTTTGTTATAGAAACAATAGACAATAATCCAACATACAGTCGTCCTAAAGCAGTGTTGGAAAGCCTTAACGACACTCTGCAACAAGAAAACACATTGGCTGGTTCGTCAGAAGAAACAGGAGTTATTCAGTTCTAAACTTATCAGGAGAAAATCATAAACTAAAACAACAAAAGATATGAACTTATTTGACCAAATTAGTGAAGACATCAAGGGAGCAATGAAAGCCAAAGACAAAGTGGCTTTAGAAACCCTCAGAAACGTGAAGAAATTTTTCATAGAGGCTAAGACTGCTCCAGGAGCAAATGATGAATTGACCGACGATGCAGCTTTGAAGATAATACAAAAGCTAGTTAAACAAGGAAAAGATGCAGCCGAAATATATGTTGGACAAGGCAGACTAGACCTTGCCGATGCAGAGTTGGCACAAGTATCAGTAATGGAAAAATACCTACCTAAACAGTTAAGCGAGGCAGAGCTTACTGAGGCTTTGAAGAAGATAATAACAGAAACCGGAGCGACATCAGCTAAAGACATGGGTAAGGTAATGGGATTAGCCACAAAACAATTAGCAGGAGTGGCAGAAGGTAAAGCTATTTCTGCAAAAGTGAAAGAGCTTTTGGGATAATACTGAGCAGAATATATTCTGCAAACATATACTTACTAAGTACAAACAGACGAGGGAGCCTTTTATAGGCTCCCTCGTCTGTTTTATAAAGCTAAGAGGAAATCTCTCCAAACAAGAACCAACGTCGGGGAGAGAGCCTTAAAGGCAGGATACAAGACGTACTATCAACAGCCTAAGAAGCAACAAAAATAAGAAAGCATATACACAGCTTATCTGCCACCTCATCTCATTTGCTGATAAAATAAAAAATCAACTCTCACTGTTCTTTCCTCTATTAAGAAACTTCTTACTGTTACTCGCTCTTTTACCCAACGACACGATAAAGAGAATATAACAAACATGGGGGCATAAACCATAAAGAGTTTGCAACTAAACTGTATATTGTTTGCAAGTAGGCTATATATAGTTTGCGACCAAAGTGTATATCATTTGCAAAATACATATAATGAAAAGTTTACACGTGAATGAAGAAAAACATTTACAGGTATGAAGAACTTTCGTAACAGATATGAGGCATTTACTTATAATTCGTGAAGTAAATATGCTGAAAATGTAAATGTCCTACCATAAATTGATTAAAAGCCTGCGTGAAGGTATTAAAAAGAAAAAAGTCCCTTCGAAATCACTTCGGTGGGACTTTTAGTTTACTTTAATGTGGCTACGTAATAAAATTATGACTAATAATTAATTCTGACATTGCAAAGGTATAGCCAAAATCACGCGCCCGCAATACCTTTTAATTGGTATATTTAGTTAGTTTAATAGCAACAAATAGCTACTTATTTAACAAGTTATAGTTACACAAGGTGACGAAAAGGGGAATTTGCTTGAACATACATCTATAAAGATGGACTATTATCATAATTATATCAACCCCTTCCCATATCAGCCTTTAGTCTGTTTATCAATCTTTTGTGTCTACAATGAGCTGAAGTTTCTTAGCACCCACTCTTGCGCTCAACCACTTGGTTATAGTGTTCTTTTCTTTGCTAGTAGGTATTGTGTCGAACTTCATCACAGCTATTGCCACAGTGTCTATCTTTTGAGTTTCTGTGTTTACTTCAAGAGTGTGCGCAATGGCTAGTGTCTTGACGCTAGGGTATAGCACTTTCAGCTCTGGCACTATATTCTGCCCAATATCTTCAAGTTTCTTATACCTGCTCATATCCCTTTCTAACTGACTTATAACAAGTTGTTGGTCTTGCAACTTCTTCTCTGTGTTCTTGTAGAGGTCTTCAATTACGGTAGAAGTAATAGATTTCACGTCAATATTTCCTTTATTCATTCCATCTACAATCAGTTTAGTGTCGCCAAGATTATAGTCTGACAGCTTTGCACGTGCTATATTGATAGACTCGTCAGGAACATCTTCTCCAATGAGAATAACCTTTATCTCTTTATCTTCACTATTGATAGTTCTGTCAAGCACCTTAGTGTTTTCAAACGAAAGCTCTCTGTTTATGAACTTCTTAGCAGACGATTCGTAAAGCGCATTCTTTACAATTCCAACAGTAAGATACATTGCCGGGCACATAGTGATAATCACTGCTGCAATGATGTATTGTCTTACTCGCTTCTCTCTCTTCTTATCTACGAAGTTCTTACGGCTGAATTGCATCACACGCACTCCTATAAATGTAGACACACTAATGAAAAGTGAGTTGATGAAATAGAGATAGAACGCGCCCAAGAAGAAGTGTAGGTTTCCAGTTGCTATTCCGTATCCTGCCGTACAAAGCGGTGGCATAAGTGCAGTAGCTATGGCTACTCCCGGAATTACGTTACCTTTCTCCTTAACAGACAATGCTACGATTCCAGCCAAACCACCAAATAGAGCAATAAGAACATCATATATGTTTGGAGATGTACGTGCCAAAAGCTCTGATTGAGCCTCTGCTATCGGCGTAAGAGTGAAGTATATCACTGCCGTGGCTATACTGAACACAGTCGTAACAAGATAACTCTTGAACGAACGCTTCATAAGTTCAAAGTCGTTTATACCCACTGACAACCCCATACCTATTATTGGTCCCATAAGTGGAGATATAAGCATGGCTCCGATGATAACAGCTGTGGAATTGACATTAAGACCTAGCGAGGCAATAAATATGGCAATGATAAGTATCCATATATTGGCACCTTTGAAATCAATACCCTTTTTTATTCGTTCTACTATGTCCCATTCGCTTTCTTTATCGTTTCTAAGGTCAAAGTAATCTCTGAAAAAAGCCAAAATCTGGCTACCTTTCTTTTGTTCTGTATTATTCTCCATGTTGTGTTATTGTTTTCTTTTTACCAATTTGTTTATTATCGGGATTTTCCTCAAGGGTAAATCTCTTCTTACTACTAACGACACATATCCTAATAGTAATATTGTGTTGAATGATAGTCTTATAAATGTGTTTTCAAACTCTACTAACGAGGCGATAAGGTATATTGTAAGTGCAGACAGACCGTATATTGCTATCGACTTAATGTCGTAATTTATAGGGTAATATCTTTGTCCTACCACATAAGACAAGCACATTGCAATTCCATATCCAATAAGGCTTGCCCACGCACAAGCTATATATCCGTATTTAGGCACGAAAATAATATTCAAAACTATAACTACAATACAAGCAGTTACAGAAAAAACTGCTCCCCAAATAGTTTTGTCTGTAAGTTTATACCAAAAGGATAGGTTGAAATATATTCCCATGAACAGCTCGGCTATCATTATAATAGGCACAACAACAAGTCCTTCCCAATATGTTTGTCCTATGATGTATTTCAAAATGTCTATATACAACACCACGGCTAAGAATGCTAGCAATGAGAATATGATGAAATATTTCATTGCTTGAGCATACACGGTTTTGTTATTCTTATCTCTGCTCTTGCCAAACACTATCGGCTCGTATGCAAACCTAAATGCTTGTGTAAACATAGCCATTACCATTGCCACCTTACTACTAGCTCCGTATATTCCAAGCTGAATATCTTTGGTTGCGGGGTCTGGATATATGTGTGGAAAAAGGATTTTGTCTGCCACCTGATTGAGCATTCCGGCAATGCCAAGAATAAGCATAGGCCATGAATATGATATAAGCTGTTTTATTAAAGCTATATCCAACTTGAAGCTAAACTCACGTATTTCAGCATACAAAGCAATAGTGACTACAGCCGTACAGATAAGATTTATTAGGAAAACAACCCCTACATCTCTGCCACCCATAAACACAAAGTAGACAACGTTAAGAGTGATGCTTAGCACAATAAACAGCATCTTTAGCGCAGCAAACTTTAGTGCCTTCTTTTTATATCTGAGGTAAGAGAAAGGCAGTGCTTGAAATGCATCTAAGGCAACCACAATAAACATCATATATAGATATTGCGGATTGTCGGCATAGCCTAACACAGACGAAAGACCGTCAATAAACACCAAAGAAAGCAACAGAAACAGTCCCGCAAGAAACAACACCACTTGTATCGAAGCAGAATATACCTTGCGAGCATCATATCCCTCTTTGTTTGCAAACCTAAAGAAACCTGTTTCCATTCCAAAAGTGAGAATGACAAGCATCATCGCCACTATGGAGTATATGTTAGTCAGCACACCATAATCTCCAGTATCAGAGACCATGTAAATGGTATATAATGGGGTGAGAAGATAGTTCAAAAACTTGCCCAATATGCTGCTCACACCGTATATAACCGTATCTTTTGCCAAAGATTTCAAATCACCCATTGCGAAAAATATACTGTTTTGATTTACAAACTATATATAGTCTATTTCTAAGTTATATATACTCAACTTTCAAA
>JAUMWZ010000043.1 GCA_030529405.1 Bacteroides sp.
TCTTGCTTCTGTATGTGGTTGAACCCCTTATTTATGAAGATATGTTCAGACTCTGTTTTTGCGCCCTTAACGGAGTGGTAGTGTTCGTTAAGCTCTGGAATGAATATTGTTCTACTGCCGTCTGCGGTGTTTTCTATAATCCTTTGCATCACTATCGAACAAACTCTATTGCTTTCAGCGAAACGAAAAGTATAACTATATATCTCGTCATCTTGCCTACAAACATTGCTGCACTCGTGACATACACGTTGCTGCGCATAAGTCCTAACACTATCGACATGGTTTCGCCTAAGAACGGCACGAAGGTGAAGAGTGCCATATATGAGCCTTTGCCTTGCATGAACTTCATCACTCTATCGAGTTTTTCCTGTTTGACGCCAAAGTATTTCTTAACCCATTCAATCTTGCCCAAATGTCCTATGTAGTAGCAGGTCATTCCTCCTAATGTGTTACCAAAACTGGCTGCAATGACACACGAAACAGGCTCAGCTCCCATCTTGACTATGGCTACTAATATCAATTCCGAGCTGAAAGGAATGACAGTTCCAGCAAGAAAGGCAGCTATGAAAACGCCTAACACGCCCCACTGCATCAAGAATTGACTTATATCTGTTATAATAGCGTCCATGTGTTGAATGATAATATTGTTAGTAATGACAGTATGAACAAGACGAACAATATGTTTGTGCGCTTGCTACTTGTTGTTGCAAACAAATGTGATATTATAAAACTGCCATACATAGCAAGTATTATTGTCGTTTCGTTTGTGTTGTAACTCACTGCTAAACATATAACAAACAGAAATAGACTTATGTTTGATATGCTGCTTAGGTATGCTCTGGTGACTATCTTTTCGTCGTGCTCATTGACTTGTATGTTTATGAAGGCGATGAAAAGAAATAGGAATATAAATGCTAATGTTGCTAACTCTCGGTGTGGAATGTCGGCAACTGCAAAGAGATTGTTTATGGCGTGCTTCAGTTCTGTGAGGGTAGTGATTTTGTCTGTCTTGTCATACCACATTGCATGAGCAAAGAGTAGCCAATAGGGGAGTATCACGCCCGAGATAGATGCAAACAAACTGCGTATGTTTAGTGAACGGAGAATGTAGCAAGCGTGTATCATCACGGGGAAAACAAACAGAATCTGTGGCACGAGAATAGACGACAGACCCATGTAGAAGAACGAATAGAAGATGTCTGCAGAAGAATAATCTTCTTGCTGATATGTCTTTAGCAGGAAGTATAACGAGAGTGCCACCATTGGCGATGCTATTGCTGCATCCGTGAGGTAGTGAGTTTGCGGACTGACGGCGATAAGCACCAAATAAACGTATGTTACTGCCGAAGTAATGTTTCGTACAATGTTCAGTCTGTTGTTTATAATCAGCAAGAAATATGCTGTTGCTGAATACAGAAGAAAAGCTATTGCAGACGATGCCCAACCTTTTGTTTCAACTCCGAAATATGTTCTTATGAACTCCGTTGTGGTGGTTCTCGCTCCCGCTTGTTCTATGTTTGATTGCAAAAAGTATCCCGTTACACACCAAACTATGGTGCATAAAAGAACAATGACAGGCAGTGTGAATCTACCTGCCATTATTTTTGTTTGCAGTCTTTTCTTTCTCACAGGTCGAATCCTATATCTCTACGGCAATATTTGCCTTTGAATTCAATCTTATTTGCTGTTTCATAGCTTTTTGCCAATGCTTCTTCTTTGGTTGCACCATAAGAACATACGGCAATAACTCTACCCCCATTGGTAACTATCTTACCATCTTTCACTGCTGTTCCAGCGTGGAATATGATGCTGTCTGTCTTTTCTGCTTCGTCAAGACCTGTTATTTCGTGTCCTTTCTCATATTGTTCAGGATATCCACCGCTAACAAGTATCACGCAAGCAGCACTTCTTTTGTCTTCAACAAGCTCCACTTTGTTTAGCGTTCCTTTATCTGTTGCTTCCAACAAGTCTACAAGGTCGCTCTCAACTCTTAACATCACACTTTCTGTTTCAGGGTCGCCCATTCTTACATTGTACTCAATCACCATCGGTTCGTCATCAACCTTTATCAATCCTAAGAAGATAAAGCCCTTGTATGTAATGTTTTCTTTCTTCAAACCATTGATTGTTGGCTCCACAATGCGTTGTCTTACCTTTTGCATAAACACATAGTCGGCAAAAGGTACTGGCGTTACACTTCCCATACCACCTGTGTTTAGTCCTGTGTCGCCTTCGCCTATGCGCTTATAGTCTTTTGCCACTGGCAGAATCTTATAGTTTTCGCCGTCTGTAAGAACGAAAACCGAACATTCAATACCAGACAAAAACTCCTCTATCACTACTGTTTCTGACGCAGAACCGAACATACCGCCAAGCATCTCTTTTAATTCTTGCTTAGCTTTATCAAGCTCATTGATGATAAGCACTCCTTTTCCTGCACACAGACCGTCAGCTTTCAACACGTAAGGGGCTTTCAGCTGGTCAAGGAATGATAATCCTTCTTCTAAGTTTTGAGAGTTTATAGACTTATATCGTGCTGTTGGTATGCCATATTTCTGCATAAACTCCTTCGCAAACTCTTTACTTCCCTCGAGTGTTGCTCCTGCTTTTGATGGTCCTATAACTGCTATGTGTTTCAGTTCGTCATTAGTTTTGAAATAGTCGTATATTCCTTTTACTAATGGGTCTTCTGGCCCTACAACTACCATATTTATGTTTTGCTCCTTAACGAACTTAGCAATGCCCTCAAAATCTGTAGCAGAGATGTTTACATTCTCTCCAACTGCATTTGTTCCAGCATTACCCGGCGCAATGAATAACTTTTCTGTTCTTTTGCTTTGTGATATTTTCCAAGCCAAAGCGTGTTCGCGTCCGCCCGAGCCTAGTAGTAATATTCTCATACTGATGGTTTGTGTTTGTTTAGAGAATTTACATTCTCTCTGTTTTGTTTGTTTACTGTATTTTCAATTTATATATAATCTACTTTCAAACTATATACAGTTGATTTTCAAATTATATATAGTCTGAAAGCAGACTGTATTGAGTTTCCAATCCTCTTGTTATTTCTTTGGTAATAAGAAATCGTCGAAGTATTGAGTTATCTTAGTGTATAGGTGCACTCTGTCTTTACCAATAACATTGTGTTTGTGGTTAGGATAGATGAACAAATCGGGGTATGTACGTGCATCTACACAAGCCTTTATGAATGCAAGAGCGTGTTGTGGCACACAAGTATCATCATGGTCGTCGTGCACAATCATTAGTCTTCCCTTCAAGTTTCCTGCATATCGTAACATATTAGTTTTGTCATATCCCTCTTTGTTCTCTTGTGGAGTGTCCATATATCTTTCTCCGTACATAACTTCATAGAATGCCCAATCCATTACAGGACCACCTGCAACACCAACCTTAAACAAGTTAGGATAGCGAAGCATTAGTGCAGTTGTCATGTGTCCGCCAAAGCTCCAGCCGTGAACGCCAATTCTCTCTGTATCAACGTATGGCAGACTGCTCAAAAACTCTATACCTTTCACTTGGTCTTTACATTCTTCCACTCCCAACTGTCTATGTATTACGTTTTCAAATTCAAGACCTCTGTTTGCACTTCCTCTGTTGTCTACTGTAAACATTATATATCCTTTGTTTGCCATATGTAAGTCCCAACCACGAGCACCATATAACCAACTTCCATTTATCATTTGTGCGTGAGGCCCACCATATACATATACAATCACAGGATACTTCTTGCTTGCATCAAAATTTGCAGGTTTAACCATTCTGCAGTATAAGTCTGTCTTGCCGTCTGCAGCTTTTATGGTGTGAAGTTCTACATTTGGAACTTCATATCCTTCATAAGGATTTTTTGCAGTAAGCAGATTTACCTTCTTGTTTGTCTTTAAGTCTACGATATTTATGTTTCTTGGATTTTCCAAATCAGAAATGTTTTCGATTGCATAAGTACCACTTGCGTTCACAAGGCTATTTAGTGCGCACACTCTTGCTTTATCAAATCCTCTCACAACCTTACCATTTTCGGCATTGACTATTACTGTGGCTGAGTGCAGACCATTAACAGCCTTCACGATAACTTCCTTCTTCTTTGCGTTGAAACCAAGAATATCTGTTACCAAGAAGTTGCCTTTTGTGATTTGCTTGACGTTGTATTGCTCTTCAAACTGTGCTTCTCCAAGCTCCACAACGCTCACTTTCTTGTTTTTCTTTGTAGTGTCAAACAAGTATAGATGATTATATCCATCTCTTTGAGAATAGTATAAGAACTTGTTTTCGTTCCATGGCAAGAAAGTTATTGAATGTTGAGGCTCAACATATTTCTTATGTCTTTCTGTGTAAAGTTTCTCTACCTTCTCTCCTGTTTCAGCATCATACTTCCACAAAACGGCTTCGTCTTGCCCTCTGTTAATCTCAATTAGGAATATAAACTTATCATTTGGCGACCAAGCTATGTTTGTGTAATATCTGTCTGTATTATCGCCTGTGTTTAGATATATTGTTTTCTTTGTCTTCACATCATATACGCCTACTTGCACCTTGTGGCTTGTCATTCCCGCCATAGGATAGCGTATTTGATTTAGTTCAGCAAATCTCTTGCTTATATCTACAAGCGGATATTGTGTAACCATTCTTTCGTCCATCTTATAGAATGCAAGTTTTCCACCTTGATTACTCCAGAATGTACCTTTTTCTATACCAAATTCGCTGCGATGTACTGATTTTCCGCACTCAATTCCTTCTACTTCGTTTGTCACTGCATTGCCATCTACATATAGGTTATTCTTTACTGTGTAAGCAAGCATATTGTTTGCAGTGCAGTAATCTCTATCGTGCGAACCACGCTTAATATTAGTCTGTCCTACAATGGTTTTTGTGTCTAAGTCAATTTGTATATACTTTTCTCGCAAAGTAAGTATAATTTGTTTCTTATTTATATATGGTAGATTTGCAGAGTATAGATGACTGACTTTTTCCTTAATATTAGCCTTCTCTAAGATGTCTTTTACCTCGTCAAGAGTTATCAATGTTGTCTTGTTGCCTGTCTTAACGTCTATATGCTCCACCTGCTTATCTCCCGCCAAGATGCAGTTATCTCCCCACCAGCTTAATCCAAAGAGATTCTCTGTGTATTTGAAGTTTGCTCCGCCTGGCATTAACTCTTCAAGAGTCATTTGCTTTTTGTCTTGTGCCATGCTGTTTAGTGATATGGCGAATGCAAGCATAGCTGTCATCGCCTTTGTTAGTAAGCTTTTCATTGTTTTATTAAGGTTTTGGTTTGTCCGATTTATGTTTTCTGCTTCTGAATGTTCTTTGTTCTTCTGCCATTATTGGTTTTTCCGACTTGAAAAATCTATCTATTGCCCTCTTAGGCTTATGTTCTCTGTTGTCCGATTTATATTCTCTGCTGTCGGTCTTAGGTTTTCTGTCGAAAGTTCTCTCTTCTCTTGGCTTTCTGTCTGTTCTTGGCTTATATTCTCTTTTTTCTTTGTCAAGCTCTCGTTTATCTCTTCCAAAATCTTTTCTGTCGTCTTTTCTTCTCTCCTTAAAACCTTCTTTCCTTGCAGGTCTTGAAGGGCGTTCTCCTTGTTTGTCTTCCTTTACTTCGCCTCTCACTACCCTTTCTTTGTATGCCTTATACTTTCCGTCGAAGATTTCATATTTTCTTAGCTGACATTCTAAAGCACCGTTGTATAGTTTTATCTTTTCGCTCTCTTTGAGTGATATTTTGTTGAAACATTCATCTCTGTAAGACAATATCCAGGCAGTATTGCCACTAAACTCATGCTTTAGTTTTTCGCCTATTGTGGCATATAGTCCCAGCAAGTCGTCAGACGATATTCTCTCTCCGTATGGTGGATTAGTGATGATGATACTCTTATTCTTTGGCTTGGTAAACTCTTGTATTGGCTGAACTTTTAGTATAACGTCTTTGCTCACACCAGCAGCTTTCACGTTGCGTTCTGCTATTACGTTTGCCTTATAGTTTATATCATATCCATATATCTTATGCTCAAACTCCCTCTCTTGTGAGTCGTCATTGTATATCTGTTCAAAAAGGTCTGCATCAAAATCGTTCCATTTTTCAAACCCATAGCCTTTGCGGAACACTCCAGGAGCTATGTTTCTTGCTATAAGTGCTGCTTCTATTGGCAGAGTTCCAGAACCACACATAGGGTCAATAAAGTCACATTCGCCCTTCCAACCACTCATCATGATTATCCCTGCTGCAAGAACTTCGTTCAAAGGCGCCTCCATTGTTTCCTGACGATAGCCTCGTCTGTGTAATGACTCTCCTGACGAGTCGAGCGAAATGGTACATTCCTTGTGCGAGATATGCACGTTTACGGCAATGTCAGGGTTTGTTATCCTTACTGACGGACGTTTTCCTGTTTTTTCATTAAAGTAGTCTGCAATGGCATCTTTAACCCTGTATGCCACAAACTTTGAGTGTCTGAATTCTTCGCTATACACAACCGCATCTACTGCAAAGGTTTTGCTGTTGTCAAGGTATTTACTCCAGTCAATGCTTTTAACCTCATCATACACCTCATCGGCTGTTGTTGCAGTGAATTGCTTAATAGGCTTCAGTATTCTTATGGCTGTTCTTAGGCAGAAGTTTGTTTTATACATCATTCTCTTATCTCCTGTAAACGAAACCATTCTGCGACCTATTTCCACGTTGTTTGCCCCTAGTTCAATCAGTTCGCCTGCTAAGATTTCTTCCAATCCGCTAAACGTCTTGGCTATCAACTCAAATTCTCCACTCATATAATGCTTTTACTCTAATATTGTATGTTATACGTTATGTGTGCAAAGTTATAAAAAAACTCATCTTAGATGATAACTACTCAAGTATAAATACATTAACCTCTACTTTTGAACTATATATGGCTGACTTGCAAACCGTATACAGTCTACTTTTAGTTTATATATAGTTGATTTGTAAACTCTTTATAGTTGGTTTATGAGTTATAATTACACCCTTTTACGGCACTTGTTTTTTGTGCTTTTGTTTCTGTTTTGTGTATTGTTGTTGTGTTTTTACTTTATTGTTCGTTCTTTTTGAATAACTTTGCAGATAAGTTATCCTATGTATACGATATACAAAACTATGCACACACACTATATATCTATAAGACTCTTAATCAAGAGAGTTCTATGTCTTATTCTTATTGCAGTTATTGCTTATAGCTGTAAAGACAGCATGCCAGCTAAAGAACAACAAGACGAAAAAATTAAAGAAATGGAGAAAGTTCTAAGGCAAGCCAAAGATGCAGAAAGCATAGAACAGATAATGTCGCAATATGAAGAAAAGGCAGACAAAAAGGCACTTGTGTTGTGTTACAGGTATCTTGGGCGCATGCACAGAGAGAGTTCACGGTTCTCTGATGCTATAATAAATCATCAAAAAGGGCTTGCACTGTCGTTAGCACTAAAAGATACTATAGAGATTGTACGAGCACTAAACAATCTGGGAACTAACTTTAGGCGCATAGGAGAACTGAAAGAGGCTTCCGACTATCATTACAGAGCGTTGGAATATGCAGAGGCTTACTCAGAAAAAGGCACAAAAGAGGGGATAAAGAATAAGGTCGTTTCTATGAATGGCATAGGAAACATCTGTATAACTCTTGGATACCGTGACGATGCTGAACGATTTTTCAGGCTGGCTCTTGAAGATGAAGCCAAACTAGGTAGTTATGTAGGGCAAGCAATAAACCTTGCCAACCTTGGGTCTATATACGAACAAAAACAGAGATATGACTCTGCCGAAATCTACTACAAACGCTCTCTGGAGATGAATGAGCTTGGCAAATCGGACATGGGTATAGGACTTTGTTACATCAGATTAGGACATTTATATAAAATTCAAAGTAAGTATGACGAAGCTAAAAGAGAATACGAGCGAGCTTATGAGCTAATGAATCGAATAACAGACCGTTGGCACTGGCTAGAATCTTGTATTGCGCTGGCAGAAATAAACCTTTTGATGGGTAGGGAAGACCTGTTTAATAAGTATATCAATAGTGCTAAAGCAACAGCAATAGAGATTGAATCGCCTGAACATCTATCACACATTCACAAACTATATTACGACTACTACGAAAGTCGCCACAACTATGCACTAGCATTAGAACATTACAAAAACAGTCAGATATTGAAAGACAGTGTGGGAGGCATTAGAAAAACAAGCTACTATGCTGACCTAAGACTAAATCACGAAAGAGAAAAAAACTCAAGAGAGCTACAACGCATAGAAGCTATAAATATCCAAGAACAAAACAAAAAACAAATTTCGCTATATGTAACTAGCAGTATTTCTATTTTATCTATAGCAATTGTTGTAATGCTATGGTATTCTTACAGACAACGTATAAGAAGTAATCGTGTGTTAAGAAGAGTAGAAAGGGCTAGAACAGACTTCTTCACAGGTATTACTCATGAGTTTAGAACTCCGATAACAGTTATCAGAGGGCTAAACGAACAATTAAAAGACAGACAAGCAATAACAGATGAAGAGCAAAAACACTTTACTCAAGCCATAGACAGACAAAGCAACAGACTTCTGTCATTAGTAAATCAGTTGCTAGACATAACTCGTTTGCGCAGTGGTGGAGACAATCCGCAATGGAATAAAGGAGATATTGTGGCTTACATACGTATGAGCATGGAGAACTTTCAGCTTTATGCAACTCAAAAGCATATATCAATGCAACTCAATTCGTCTATACCTTCGCTGGAAATAGACTTTATTCCGTTCTATATCGATAAGATTATAACAAACTTATTCTCTAACGCTATCAAACACACACACGTTAATGGACAGATAAACGTAAATATATATCAAGCCAAAAACGATAGAGTTGTCATAGAAGTAAAGGATAATGGAGAGGGAATTTCTTCTGAAGACTTACCACGTATATTCGATTTGTTCTACCAAAGCAACAACAAATCTAACGACATGGGCACTGGTATTGGACTTTCTTTCACTAAACTTTTGGTGGAAAAAATGCACGGTAACATAAAAGTAGAAAGCTGTTTGGGAGAGGGTAGTACTTTTACCGTTACCCTGCCATTAAGAAACAGCCAAATGAATAATACCCCTTTGCTAAACGTTGGAGAACAACCAAAGAACGATATCACTAACATTTCGGCGGTAACTACTGTTGAAAAGGTTGATATTCCTTCTTCTGATGACTCTCGTCCGTTAATACTCATTGTTGAAGATAATGCAGACATACGTCTATATCTAAAAACATTGTTACAGAAAGAATATAGACTTGTATTCGGTTCTGATGGAGAAGAAGGACTAAAAATGGTAAGAGAACATATGCCAGATATAGTTCTTACTGACGTAATGATGCCTGTAAAAGATGGAATAGAATTATGTCTTGAGATAAAAAGTGATGTTCTGATAAACCACATTCCTGTTGTTATGCTGACTGCACGAAGCTCTGACGAAGACAGAATTATCGGACTTCGCTCGGGAGTAGATGCATACATTCGTAAACCATTCCAATCAGAAGAACTTTTCGTTGTACTTCATAACCTCCTAGAGATGCGTAGCTTATTGCAGAAAAAGTATATAAGCATCATAGAAGGTAACGCTTATGCAAAAACAGAAGAAGAGCCTAAAGGAGATTGCAAAACTACAGTTAAGAAAGAGAAAACACATTCTTTAGTATCTAACGAAGCAGATTATGTAAACATACACTTCTTGCGAACAATGGTGGAGCTTATTGATAAAAATCTTGATAACGTTGATTTGACTCCTTCTTTCGTAGCTATGAACATGAACATAAGCCTTTCTCAGCTTAACCGTAAACTTAATGCTGTGACTGGAGAAACTACATCGGTGCATATACTAAAGCGTAGACTGTCTAGAGCGCAAACACTCTTGAGAGATACAGACTTAACAATCACTCAAGTAGCTATGACTTGTGGGTTTACAGATACTTCTCATCTTACTCGTGCTTTCAGAAAAGAATATGGAGAAACGCCTACTTCCTTCCGCAACCATTAAGCTCTTTTTCCATTTATAGGTTTCATTATTATGTCTTTAATAATGAGATATATACTCTTGAGTGTATATGACTG
>JAUMWZ010000044.1:0-2023 GCA_030529405.1 Bacteroides sp.
CTTCTTATCTGCGACCCCCATTCTATTTTTTTCTTGCCAGCCTCTACTTTTGCCTGCTCCGCCATTCTGTGTTGCAGTTCTTTGTCGTATAAAATAGAGCGTAACTGTCTCATTGCGTTTTCTCTATTCTTTGGTTGGTCTCTTGTTTCTGTATTTTCTATGAGTATTTCTTCCTCTTCTCCGGTGTAAGGGTCTTTATACATATATCTCAATCGTACACCAGATTCAACTTTATTGACGTTCTGTCCGCCGGCACCTCCACTTCTAAAAGTGTCCCACGATATACGTGCTGTTTCTATGTTAATCTCGATGCTGTCATCAACTAGTGGTGTTACGAACACAGATGCGAATGATGTCATTCTTTTTCCTTGTGCGTTGTATGGCGACACACGTACAAGTCTGTGCACACCGTTCTCGCCTTTGAGGTATCCGTATGCGAAATTGCCCTCAATGTTTATTGTGCAGGTTTTTATTCCTGCCTCATCTCCCTCTTGAAGATTGGCTATACTAGCTTTGTATCCATTAGTCTCTGCATATCTCAGATACATTCTCATCAGCATAGATGCCCAGTCTTGACTTTCTGTTCCACCTGCACCTGAGTTTATTTTCAGCACACAGTCCATTTGGTCTGCCTCTTGTCGGAGCATATTTTTTAGTTCTAGTGCTTCCACAGCGGTTTTAGCCTTCTCGTAGGCTGCATCTACTTCTGCCTCGCTTACTAGTTCTTCTTTGTAAAAGTCTACTGCCAATGCAAGTTCTTCGGCTAGTGTTTCCACCTCGTTATAGCCGTTTATCCATGCTTGCAGTCCTTTTACAAGTTTCATTTGCGCCTCTGCTTGTTTCTGATTTTCCCAAAATTCGGGCGCTTGTGTTCTTATTTCTTCCTCTTCTACTTGTATCTTCTTCGCGTCAATGTCAAAGATACCTCCTCAGAGCATCGGTTCGCTCTTTAATCTCTTTTAGTTGGTCTGTTGTTATCATCTATATGTTTTGTTTTCCAACTGTATATAGTTTGCTTGTAGGCTATATACAGTTTACATTCAAATTAAGTACAGTTTGTTTCTAAACTAAGAATAGTTTGCAAAAGCGTGTATAACAGCTTGTTACTATTCGTACATCTTTTCTATCACATCTTTATAATTTTCTGCCACCTTGTTGCGCTTAACTTTCAGAGTGTTTGTAACCTCTCCTCTCTCCATGCTGAATGGTTCGGCTAGCAGTGTAAATCTCTTTATCTTCTCAAAGTGTGCAAACGATTCTTGACGAACATCTATTCTTCTTTGATATAAGCCCTTAACCTCTGGCAGAGATATAAGTTCCTCGATAGAACTATACTTTATATTGTTTTCTTCTGCATACTTCTTTAGCTGATTGTATTCAGGCACTATCAGTGCAGAAACAAATCTGCGGTTGTTGGCAATGATAGTTATTTGGTCAATATATTTATCTACCACAAGCTGAGTTTCTAGTGCTTGCGGAGCAATATACTTACCGTTAGAAGTTTTTAATAGGTCTTTTATTCGGTCTGTAATATAAAGCTGACCGTCTTTTATATGTCCTGCATCGCCAGTTCTGAACCAACCGTCTTCGGTAAATGCTTTCTTTGTTTCTTCGGGTTTGTTGTAATATCCCCTAGTTACGCCTTTTCCCTTTACAAGTATTTCTCCCTCGTCTGAAATCTTAACCTCAACTCCCGGCAACGGATAGCCTATTGAACCAATCTGGTATCCTACATCTGGAGTTACGCTGACTGTTGCTGTTGTTTCAGTCAAGCCGTATCCAACCATCATGTTTATGCCTACTGACTTTATGAAACGTTGAACTTCCTCCGGAACAGCCGCTCCTGCAGTAGGGAAGAAATTACCGTTTTCTACCCCGATGACCTTCTTTAATAACTTATATATGGTTTTTTCGTAGAACTTATATTTAAGTCTTGTAACAAAAGGAGCCTTCTTCCCCAGTCTGACATAGTCGATATTATGCTTTTGTCCTACTTTCATTGCATCAAGCATAACCATCTTCA
>JAUMWZ010000044.1:2123-10073 GCA_030529405.1 Bacteroides sp.
TAGTCGATATTATGCTTTTGTCCTACTTTCATTGCATCAAGCATAACCATCTTCATGATGCCTTTTGAGTTGTTTATCTTTTCAATTACTCCATCATACACTTTCTCCCAAAAGCGTGGTACGCTACACATCAACGTTGGTCTAATCTCAACAAGTGTTTTCCTAATCTCCGTAGGGCGAAGGTTTACGCATATTTGAACGCCTTTATGCAAACAAAGGTAGCACCATGCTTTTTCCAACACGTGTGTAAGCGGTAAGAAGCAAACAGACACGTCCTTGTCGCTCATAGTGTCCAGTCTGATGTCATGACCTCTAAACTGCTCTACATAGTTGTTGTGAGTCAGCACAACTCCTTTAGGCTCGCCTGTTGTTCCAGAAGTGTACAGAATGTTTGCTATATCTTCCGTGTTGGCTCTGCTTATTCTTTCTGCTATAAGGTCTTTATGTTTGAGGCTTTTTCCTTTCTCAATAAATTCGTAGAAATATATTGAGTCGTTGTCGCCTTCTTCTTTTACAACAGTTTCGTCAAATATTATTATGTTTTGTAGTGATGAACACAGCTCTTTAACCTTTCTCACTGTGTCATACTGATATTGTTCTCCAACAAATATTGTCTTTATCTGTGCGTCGTTTATTATATACTGTGCTTGCTCGGCAGAACTTGTTGCATAAAACGGAATGGTTACGGCTCTGTTCTTAAATGCTCCAAAGTCCACGTAAAACCACTCGGGCTTGTTTTGTGAGAATATACCCACATTCTCTTGTTCAGCTATTCCTAGCTCCGCCATTGCGTTTGCGCAGATGTCTATATTGTTTGAAAGTTCGTTCCAAGAAATAGGAATCCATGTGTCAGTCTTGTAGCAACGATATTTTAGTGCCACTCTATCTCCATACTTTTTAGCTCTCAATGAGGGCAAAGCAGATAAGTGATAATATTCCATTATATATGTTTTTTGAATGTAATTTACGTCTGCAAAGTTATTAGTTTTATTTCAAACACAACTATATTCTGCTCTATTCTTGGGATATATCTATTATTTTAACCCTAATTGTGTGTATAAATGGGTTGTAGACTGTTTTTACTCGTGAGATTAACTCTTGTTTATTTAGATGTGATGTAAGCCTTACCTTTGTTATGGTTGTTTCTGAGTTAATGCTCTGTCTTTCTTTGTTTTACCTCTAAGTGTCTATTGTGTGTTTCTAAACTGTATATGGTTTAGAAATAGACTATATACAGTTTACTTCTAAATGATATACGGTTTGAAAGTCAGTTGTATATTGTTTAGACGTGAGTCTTTAGTTATATATAATCTGAAAAATTAACATTGGGAACCAGTCTTGTTAATACATTGGATACTGTGTGTTATTGGCATTCTTGCCGTGAGAAAATCTTTTACTTTGCGGTCGTTGCTGTGTGTTTTGTTTGTTGTAATCTGCTGTAAAAGTTTGCTGTATGGCTTTGTGACTAATTGCAGAAAGTTTTTTGTGATGGTTGTTGTTTGCTCTTTTTGTTTTTATGTGTCTGTTGTTTCTTCTCAAGTATATTTGTTGGCTAAAGTGAAAGTGAACTTGCTAACTATTGTCTAAGGGTTTTATTTTATCAAATAAGAGTGTTTTGTTGGTTGTTGGTGATTTAACATCGCTATAAATAGCTGTTTAAGTGTGTTTTATGCTTATATGAACTATACTTAACATATTCGTAACAATTATTTCTTTGTTTTTTATTGGTTATTGTTTTCTACTTACTTAATTTTGTTCACGTTAGAATGTAAAACGACAGTGAATTGTCGGTTTTGAAGATAAAAACTATCTATAAATAAAATTAAACTAAAGGTTCTGATAAACAAGATGTTTAGCCACTAAAGGCAATGTCTGTTAAAGAGAAAACACAAAAGAGATGAGAAAACATTTGAATTTATTACTGATGGCGTCTTTAGTCGTTTTGGCGGCTTGCCAATCAGACAAAGAAGATGAAATCTTGGTAGAAAGAAGCAAACCGTTAAGGTTTTCTTCGGTGGTTGAAGGGCAGGTTTACACACGTGCTTATGGGTCTACTTGGGAAGGTGGAGATGTGATTGGGGTGTTCATGAAGAAAAAAGACCAAGCACTAGCTGACGAAAACATTGTTGAAGGAGTGAAAAACTTTCCTTTCATAACAAAAGAGGGCGACGGAAACTTCGTTTCAAACAAAGAACCTAAATCGTATCCGGAAGATGGCACAGAGGTTGATTTCATAGCATACTACCCATACAGCGAAACCTTAGCAGGAACAACACTGAAACTTGATGTTGCTGACCAAACAAATCAGAACAAAATAGATGTCCTTTATTCTAACAATCTAAAAGCAAGAAGCAAAACATCGGTGCAAGGCAATTTGCAGTTTCTGCACAAACTTGCTCACTTAACCATAAATCTAACCTCACCTAATGCGTCGAACATCAATGATGCAAAGATATTCCTAAATTCAGTAAATACTAAGGCAGACTTTGATTTGGCTGCAAACACACTTACCGTTGATGACACTTCGGCTAAGAAAGTGGAGCTAAAAAAAGAGGGAAACTCTGCTACAGCAATATTACTTCCAGCAACAAATATATCTGCTGTGAAGCTAATTATAGAGTTGGGCAACGAACAGAAAGAAGTGTCTTTACCTAGCAACATAACATCTTTCGAGGGAGGAAAGAGATATGTGTTCAAGATAAATATATCTAAGTCGGGACAAGTGATAGACCCTGAGGCAGAAGGTTACATACGTTGGAGAGAAACTCCAGTGATAACTAAAGAACAGCTAAAGAGCAACCACTTATATTACATAAACCACAAGTTTCAAGAGATGACTGACCCTGTGACAAAGGGTAAGATGAGAAACTACAGCCTTCTGTATGACTCTAAACTTAAGTTCTCTTATTGGGTGGCTTATCCTTTATTCCAAAAGGCGATAACAAAAAAGGTTGATAGAACAGACAGATGGGGAATTTATGACCCAGGAGTAAGTAGTAGCTTACAAGTAAACTTGAAGTCTGGATATGGTGGTGGTTATGACAGAGGACACCAACTACCAAGTGCAGACAGAGTGTCAGAAATATTTGCTAATGAATCGACATTCTACCCTACAAATATGACTCCTCAAGTGGGTAGAAAACTAAATCAGAGTATATGGCAAGAATTGGAGCAAAATGTGAGAAGCTGGGTTAGCGGAACAGATACTGTGTTCGTCGTTACAGGTGCTATGCCTCCAAAAGATGAAAGTCAGTACGAAAGAATAAAAAATACGGTTAAACCAGCTTACTACTTTAAGGCTTTGGCAAGAAAAGTAGGCGGAGTGTTCTACACTATTGGTTTCAAACTAGAAAACAGAGAATATAACGGAAGGGACTTTTGGCAAGGAGTTATGTCGGTAGAAGAGCTTGAAAGAGAAACAGGATTTACCTTCTTCCCTTCATTAGATGCAGGAGCCAAGAAACTTGATAGAAGTAAATGGCAATAGGCTGATATATAACTCATAAGTGACTATATACAAATTAAAAATAAACTATATACAAATTAGAAGTAGACTGTATACAGTTGATAAGTAGAGTATATATCGCTTGCAAATAAGATAAAAAACACATAATGCAAATCTAACTTATATGATTATGAAAACTAAGCATTTATTACCCGCAATGTTTGCTATTTTTGCTGCATTTGCAACTTCATCTTGTACTACAAATGATGATTATAGCGAATGGGACGATGGTTCTAAAGAACAGAAAGTGACATTCCGTTCAGTAGTGAAAGAATTGAAAACTAGAGCAACGGACTCTCAATGGGCAGACGGAGACCAAGTAGGTGTGTTTATGACTAAGGCTAACGAAGCTGTTGCCACTACTAACTCTGCCGTGAAATATATAGCTAAAGAAGACGGACAATTAACACCTGCCGACGAAAATCAAAGCCACTTCTATCCAAAAGATGGCAGTGCGGTGGACTTTGTTGCATACTATCCATACAAAGACGGATTGACAAACAATGTGTACAAAGTTGATGTATCAGACCAAACAAATCAACCTGCAATAGACTTGTTATATTCTGACAACGTGAAAGCTGCTACAAAAGAAACACAAAAACCTGTGCTGGTTTTCACACATAAATTGTCAGGGGTTAAGTTGGAAGTGTCTAAGGACGGAACAATACCAAGTCTTGACGGACTAAAAGTAACAATCAAAGGAGTGAAAACTACTGCCGACTTCAATCTTGCTAGTGGCGAGTTTAGCGCACAAGACGGTGTGAAAGATGTTGCATTAAAAGTTAATGGAAATATAGCTACTGCTATCTTAATACCTGAACAAGCTCTTGCTGACGTAAAAGTCGCTTTCGAACTAAACGGTAAGACTTTCGAAGCAAGCTATCCACAGTCAGAACTGAAAAGTGGTAGCATGCACAAAAACAAAGTGCTTATCAGCGAAAAGAACGGTAGAATATATGTAGAGTTTGGAAACTCAACTATCACAGACTGGGAAGAGGTTGCAGGAGCAGATATAAACGTTGAATTCGGAAACGGCGATACACCTACACCTCCAAATCCACCAACTCCGCCAATGGGAGAAAAGAAAGTGTTTTTGAACGAAGAGTTTGGAACACCTACTAAAGGTAAGTTCTGGCCTAAAGTACATGAGTATACTGGCTATACAGATACAAATAATTACACACATAGTGATCCTCTACAGGGAGGTCAATCATATTCTTCAGCCGATATAAGAACCACAACGACTATAAATGGTCATCTTTGGCTAGCCGCAACTAAGGACTGCGCTTTGAAAATCTCAGGCATGAACACAGAAGGATATAAAGACTTAAAACTTACTTATAGTATCGCAGCTAATGATGCTAATGTAGAGATGAATATCATAGAAGTATCTGTTGATGGCGATAAGAAGATTGCTGTTCCTTCTAATGTTGTTGCAGAAAAGAATAAATACGTTACGATTGAATTAAATTTACCCGAGAGTATTACGTTTGTTCAATTCTCTAGTCTGAAAACAACAAACAAAAAGGGATATAGAATAGATAATATAAAGATTGAAGGAACTAAAAAATAAAACGTATATAATACAATCTTGAAAGAATAAGAACAGGATAGGGAAGTGCTCTACCCTGTTCTTTTGTGGTATTTAGTAAGAGTATTAAACAAAACAATGAATATGAGGCAATTTTTAATTTTATGCTTAGCTTGCCTATTGTCTGTTACTAGTTTCGCACAACAAGATGTTGGGGCGAAAAACTACACCGTTAAAGGTATTGTTGTTGATAACAAAGAAAAGAAACCTTTAGCAGGAGTAAGCGTGGCAATAATAAAGCTAAACAGAACTGTGAAGACAAATATGTCTGGGGAGTTTACCTTTGATAAACTATCAAGCGGAGATTATACTTTAGTAATAAGCGGAGTCGATATAGACAATAGCGTATTCACTTTTAGTCTGTTCGCTGAAAAGATGGTAAATCTTGGTAAAATAGAAGTAGAGAAAAGTTCAAAAGGGTTGGAAAACTCTGACCTTTTGGGCATAATTGATGAGAATGCAGTAGACAGTGATGGAGAAGGACAATCGCAAGAAATAAATAGTAAAGTTATTTTCTCTAATGACGTCTTCCTAAGTAAAGTTGCTTTCCAACTTTCTCCTTCTCGTTTTAGAGTAAGAGGATATGACAACACATACGAGAGAAAGTATATCAACGGTGTGAACTTTAATGACCAGCTACGCCAACAATTCAATTACTCGTCAGTAGGTGCGCTTAATGACGTCACAAGAAATGGAGATGTGGTGAATTATAACGACTATGCTAACTTCACATTTGGCTCTATCGGTGGAGCAGAGAATATAAATATGCGCGCTGCACGATATACAAAGGGAACGAAAGCAACAGTTTCTTATACCAACAGAAATTATTATCTTCGCTCTATGGTAACATATTCTACCGGACTGCAAGATAATGGTTGGGCTTTCACTGCTTCTGTAGGTGGTCGCTATTCGCATGAGGGTGCCATAGAAGGTACGTTCTACAGAAACCTTGCTTATGCTTTGTCTTTGGAAAAACAATGGAATGCTGGCAAACACAGCCTCTCTTTTGTGACTTTTGGCTCTCCAGTAGTAAGAGGTCAGCAAGGTAGCTCTTACCAAGAAGCAAACAACTTATTAAACAACAACCTATATAATCCTAACTGGGGATATCAGAATGGTAAGAAGAGAAATGCTAAAACAGTTACAGCATTTGACCCTACACTTATCGTCAGCCATGTATGGAAAATAAGTGACAAGTCTTCTCTTACAACAGGTATTGGTACTCATTATAGCAGATATGGAAATACAGCTATCAACTGGTATGATGCTCCTGACCCACGTCCTGACTATTACAGAGAAATGCCTTCTTATTTGACTTCTCCCGATTTGAGAGGAAGAAGAGAACTGTTGTGGAGAGCTAACGACACAGATATTACTCAAATAAATTGGGATAGAATGTATCTTGCCAACGCATTACAGTCAAATGGCGAGGCTTTGTATGTTCTTGAAGAAAGAAGAAGTGATATGTTTGAAACAACATTAAACTCAACTTTCAACACAGCTATTAACGACAGAAATCATCTGTCAGCAGGAGTTGAGCTTAGAACATCTTTATCTCGTCAGTTCAAAACTCTTGATGATCTTCTTGGTGCTAAATATCTTTTAGACTATGACAAGTTTGCTGAGCAAGACTTCCATGGCGATAAGGATAAGATGCAAAATGACCTTCTACGTCCAAATAGAAAGGTTTGTGAGCAAGGTATCTTCGGTCACAACTTTGACATAAATATACATAAGGCTGGAGTATGGGCACAGAATAAGTACACCCTTCCTAGATTTGATATAAACTATGGGTTTAAGGTGGACTATACTACTTTCTCAAGAAATGGAAAGATGAAGAATGGCAGATACCCAGACAACTCTTATGGCAGAGGAAAAGTACATTCTTTCTTTGATTTTGCAGTAAAAGCAGGTCTTACATATAAGATTAGCGGCCAACACTTCCTTAGAGGTAACATAAGCTATGGAACAGAGGCTCCTTTAGCAAACGTGGCTTACATATCGCCACGTGTTTCTGACAAATCTACTAATGATATGTCTAGCGGAAAAGTCCTTTCTGCCGACCTTAGCTATGTCTTTTCTACACGTTCACTAAATGGTAGAGTTTCTGTCTATCAAACTAATTTCTACGACCAAATGCACCGCACTTCATACTATCACAGTACACAACGCACATTTGTGAACCACTTACTTAGCGGAGTAAACAGAGTAAATAGAGGTGTAGAATTAGGTGTTACATATAAGTTAGATAATAACTGGAGTTTTGATTTAGCTGGAAACATCGGCGAAAACTACTACAGCAACAATCCTATGGGTGTTATAAACTCTGAAAATGGTAAGATAGACAACTTGGAAGAAAAGGTGTATATGAAGAATGTCTATGTTGGTGGTATTCCTCAAATGGCTGGTACTTTCGGTGTGAGATACTTCATCAACTATTGGTTTCTTGGAGCAAACTTGAACGGATTCGGAAGAACCTATATAGAAGCAACCCCTCAACGTCGTCTAGCATCAACTTATGCGTCAATAGACCCTAATGACAAGCAAGCGATGGAAGCGTATGAACACCTGACAACACAAGAAAGGCTTGGAGATTATTTGACTCTTGACTTGTCTTTAGGTAAGATTTTCTATTTGAAAAATAGAAACGTAATCAACTTGAACATATCTGTAGCTAACGTATTGAATAATACTAATGTTAAGATAGGTGGATATGAACAAGGAAGAAGTGACTTCCAATATCCGAGAAGATTTGCGAATAAATATTTCTATATGCAAGGAATAAACTGTTTTATGAACTTAAGCTATCGTTTCTAAACGATATATAGTTAGTTTATAAAGTATATATGGTTGA